>DOTA01000137.1 GCA_003513015.1 Chloroflexota bacterium | reverse complement strand
TACTTTTGGCCCGTGATGGAGATTTGTTTGCCAACCCACAATTTGCCAACCGAGCCGAAGCGAGCTCAGAATACGCCAATTCTCCCGTTCGCGTATGGACGGATGATTACAGCAACCTATTTCAGATTTTGAGATAACCTCGCTTATGAACGCCATCGAAACGCTTGACCTCACCCGTAAGTACGGCAAACTCATCGCCGTGAACAACCTGAATTTGCAGGTGCCAGCAGGTTCGCTATTTGGCCTGATCNNAAAGACGGTTGGGCCGAGGTACGCCGCCATATCGGCTACATGCCCGATTTCTTCGGTGTTTACGAAGACATGCTGGTCTGGGAATATCTGGATTTCTTCGCCCGCTGCTATGACATTCCCGCGGCACGCCGCCAACCGCTGATCGAAGAACTGCTTGAACTGGTTGATCTAACCGAGAAGCGCGAGGCCTATGTGCAAGCGCTTTCGCGCGGCATGCGGCAGCGCTTGTGCTTGGCGCACACCCTGGTGCATGACCCCGCCGTGCTGCTGCTCGATGAACCCGCCTCCGGCCTGGACCCGCGCGCCCGTGTAGAAATGCGCGAATTGCTGCGCGAACTGGGGGCGATGGGCAAAACCATCATCGTCAGTTCGCACATTTTGGCCGAACTGGCCGAGATGTGCGATTCGATTGGTATTATCGAACGCGGCCAACTGGTGGCTTGCGGCCCTGTTTCTGAAATCAGCCGCCAGGCTCAGCAAGGCCACATGCTGCGCATCAAAGCTCTGGCCAAAAATGATGCCATCGAAACCATTTTGCACAACCAACCTGGCGTGGGCAATATCTTCACTGCCGATGGTGCACTAGAGGTGGAATTCTCCGGAGATGAAGAAGCCACAGCCGCCTTACTTGAAACCCTCATCTCAGCGGGCCTTCGCATCACTTCATTTGCTGAAATTTCATCCGATCTTGAAGAAATTTTTCTGAACCTCACCAAAGGAGAGGTAGCCTGATGGAACGCTTAAATGCACTCATCAAAAGGCTCACACGCCCAAACCCGATCATCGTCAAAGAACTGCGTTCTCGGATGCGCGGGGCACGCGCTTTTATCATCCTCACAGCCACCTTAGTGCTGATGGCCCTGATCAGCTACGCCCTCTACCGTCTGGTCATCATCACCGCCTCCTGGAGCTACACACCACTCAGCCCCCAAATTGGGCAATCCCTCTTTGTGGCTCTGGCATTACTAGAAATGTTAATGATCTGCCTGATCACGCCTGCCATCACCGCCGGGGCTATCAGCAGCGAACACGAAAACCTGACTTACGAAATGCTATTGACCACTCCCCTGAAACCTACTCGCATCTTGTGGGGCAAACTGGTTTCAGCCTTGAGCTACATTTTTTTGCTAATCCTCGCAGCCATCCCGCTGGCCTCGCTGGTTTTCATCTATGGCGGCGTTTCACTGCGCGATATGATCAAAGCCCTGATTGTGCTCTTCTGTACCGCGATCATGATCGGCACCATTGGCATTTTCACTTCCACCTGGCTCAAACGCACCGGACGCGCCACCGTCATCAGCTATTTGATTGTACTGGCCCTGATGGGCGCACCAACTTTCATCTATGGCATCGTAGCCCTGATACGCCAGGCCGAACCACCGCGTTGGATTTTAGTAGCCAGCCCGGTAAGCGCCCTATTCTCTGCAATAGCCCCTTCCACCTCGCTGGGGAGTTCCAGCCTGAGCATGATCGGCGGCTTGAGCATGTTAATGGCCGGGAATATCGGCTTCATCAGCACCAACAGCATCCCTCGCCCGCTGTATCACTACACCCTCCCGCTCTATGGGCTGGTGACTCTTCTGCTTTATATGTTCGCCTCCCGCTTGGTGCGACCGGCCCGTCGCTGGCGCCTGCGCGGCAGAGAACTACTCATCGCCCTACTCGTGATCGCCATCTTTCTAGCCACCATCGCTCTGGCCTTTGGCAGAACGACCGACCGCTACGAAAATATCAGCATTTTCGCGGCACCCACACCACCGATGGGCGACATGACGAAACCCATGTCTGCGCAAGCTGTAGCCATCCCCGCCACCCAACAAGCCCTGGCAGTCAGCGATGCTGAAGCCATCAGCGCTTACAGCGCCGCCACTCAGGCCCTGAGCGAGCAAGGTTTCTTGCCCGCTCAAGCGCCCATTTACCTCTCTCGCCTGATCTACCTTGACCCGGCCCAACCAGATCTCTACGCAGAAAGCACCTTCAAACTCTCCGAAAATATTACAGAGGGGATCAGCAGCGCCTTGGAGGAAACCGCACCCGCAGACCTGATCTGGCTGGACGATTTCTTCGCCTATCCCCCACAAGGAGATAGCAATTCTGACGAGGCGAGTGGTGCGCTGATCCTTTGGGGTTATCTCAATCCGCTCAAAACCGGGATGTTGCAATTACAAGCCAGCCTCTACACCGGTGACCAACCCCAACAGGATTTCACGATCAACTTTAGCAACGCCAACGGTCGTTGGGAAGTTCAAAATTTGACTCTAAATACCCCCCCATCCACCTACCCCGGCCCGCAACCACTCACTTCCAATCAATCCCTGAGCGATGCTGATTTAGTGGATATCTACAGTTTTGCCATTTTGCAAGCTTATACCAACGACAACCCCCTGGCAGGCAATGAAATCAAACAGCTTTACATCGTACAGAATACTGCGCTGGCCGCAGAACCCACAGATTTCAGCCCTGAAGTGCAGGCGGGCATCATCGAATGGCTAGCTGGATTGCCTTTCAAAATCACCTGGGTAGAAAGCGCAGACTCGGTTACATTAGAAGGTCTCGGTAAGGATGCCATCGTCACTCTTGGTAAGATTGTGCCACACGATGAGCAATCCTTTGAAGTGATGATTGATCTGCGCTACAACGAGCAAAACAAGACCCTGCTGACCTATATCTTTCAAAACATCCCTGATGGCGGCTGGCAAATCGTGGAATTTGGCGGCAACGGATGAGCAGCCAAACCTCACTCTCACCCTATCTGGTGGCCTTCCGTCGCCGCCTGCGCCTGCGAGATGGCTGGCTGCTGGCCCAACGAACGTTGTGGCTGGCGCTGGCAAGTACGCTGGCAATCTTACTCTTCGGCAGATTTGTGCCGATCTCAACCCTGGCACTTTGGGCCTGGGGGTTGCCGCTCCTACTCTGGCTATGCGCAGTTATAGGATATTCAATTTTGCGCTCACAACCTTTACCACGGGTAGCCCGACGCATAGACTTGGAATTGGGCTTGAAAGAGCGTCTCTCCACTGCATCCGAATG
>DOTA01000226.1 GCA_003513015.1 Chloroflexota bacterium | reverse complement strand
TGCCTGCCAGTTTTCGATATCCATGCCGGCGGGGTTGAGGGTGGTCAGTACGCGGGCTTTACCGCCGCCCGCGGCCATCTCGGCCAGCCATTGCAAGCCAGCCTCGCCCAAATTGGCGTAGCTGACGCCCGAAACCTGCACCGAGGTAACAGGGATCAGCCGTTTGGCACCGTAAATTTTGCCCAGCGCCGCCAGAATTTCCAGGGCTTTTTGGGCAGCGCGGCCTTCAGCGCCAGCGAGGAGGGTTTGTTCTGCGGGGGTTAGTTTCACTGTGCGTTTCTTGCTCTTAAAAAATTCCTAAAGGCATTTCTAACGCGAATTTGTCGAATGTACAAATGCCGCGAATTTTTTGTTGTATCAATAACCATTCGCTCCATTCGAACTATTCGTTGAATTCGTGTTTATGCTTTCTCAAAAATCTGGCGCATGGCCTGGCCGTTGCTGCGCCACCACTCGAACAGGATCGACAGATCAACGCCCAGATTGAAATGGCGCACGCCCAAATCCAAGTAATAGGCGGCTTCAGAGGGATGGTTGATCTCGGTCCGCGGGGGAACCCCGGCTTTGAGCGCTTTTTCGATCACCTGACGTTCCACGGCACGCACTTTGGGGTGCTTGGCTTCACCCGGCATCCCAATATTCAGCGAATAATCCGCCGGACCCCATTGCAGCATGTCAATCCCCGGCACGGCTAAAATTTCATCGAGTTCGTCCACCGCGGATTGTTTTTCGATCATAACCATTACCACAATCTCTCGCAACGTTTCGGCATACTCGGGTGTGCCGCCATAACCCATGTAGGTAAAGCGCCGCATGGCTACGCTAAAATTACCACCATCTTGCGGAGAATCGGGGCGGCAAATGCGCACGCACTCGCGGGCATCGGCGGCGCTGCGCACATCAGCGAAGAGCACGCCCTGGAATCCCGCCCCCACCCCGCGCTGCGCCAAAAACGTGCGCGGCTCGGCCTCCACTTTGATGATGGCAGACATCTCAAAGAGTTCCACCGCCCGACAGAAATTATCGAGGGCGGGCAAATCGAAGGGGGCGTACTCCGCCAGAAATTCCACATAATCGAACATACCGCTGTGGCCGATGGCTTCCACGATGGCGGGCCAAACGTTGTGGACGCGTGTTCCCAGAGTGGGTTGCCCAGCGTTAAGTTTTTGACGCAACAAATTCGTTCGCATAATTCTCCTCAAGCGTTTCCGGAGGCTATTTTCGCAACCGATAAGGAATATCGATAATAGCGCGCACATATCTCTGACGGCGGCGGCGGTATAGCATGGCCACTTTCAAAAGCCAGGCCGTCTGGTTGTGCAGAAACGCCTGCCACCAATGCGCCGGAACGAACTCGGGCAAAAGCACGGTTGCCAAACGACCATCGTTGTGTTCCTCGTCCGTTTGATCAAGATAGTCTAAAAAAGGGCCAATCAACGAGCGATAGGGGGAGGGCACCACCACCAAAGGAATATCGGGGAACCATGCTTGCCAGGTTTTTCGCAACTTATCGGTTGAAGCCGGATCAATTTCCACAAACACGGCCGTGATATCCTTTGAGATTGAACGCGCATAATTAAGCGCCTGGATTGTACCGCGATGAACACCCGAAACCGGCATGACAATCCGCGGCGCGGACAATGGTTTGAGAGAGGGGGGCAAACCCTGGAGAGAAAGTTGTCTGCTGACCATCCGATAGTGCGCCTGAATTTGCAGAAACATAACAACCAGCACAGGAATGAGCACAATTGTGATCCAGGCACCCTCGAGAAATTTACTGAATCCGATAATCAGAACTGTTATACCCGTTACGAGAGCGCCCAAGCCATTTAGAATCGCTTTCAATACCCATCTTTTTTGATGTTCGCTGCGCCAATGCAAGACCATCCCCGCCTGCGATAAAGTAAAGGCCAAGAACACACCGACCGCGAAGAGCGGAATCAGGGCATGGCTATTTCCGCCAAAAACCACGATCAGGATCGAGCAAACCGCTGACAAAAATAGAATGCCATTGCTAAACACCAGCCGATCGCCCAAATTGGTCAGTTGGCGGGGTAAAAAACCATCCGCTGCTAAGATGGCTGCCAGTCGGGGAAATCCGGCAAAACTCGTATTGGCCGCGACGACAAGGATCAACATGGTGCTGATTTGAACCAGAAAATAGAATGGGCTACTGCCTAAAAGATGCCGCGCCAAGGCTGAAAGAATAGTTTCTTGCGAATTGGGGGTGATGGCCAGCCCTTGGGTTAGCCCAATGCTGCCCACGAATAATATCCCCATCAATATTGCCATAACTCCTAAAGTTTTTCCGGCATTTTTGGCTTCCGGGGGCTGGAAGGCCGGCACGCCATTGCTGATGGCCTCGATTCCGGTCAGTGCGGTGCAGCCTGCCGAAAAGGCATGTAAAATCAACAACAACGTAAGCGGTTGAACAGCCGGGGGTGCGACTGCCGCTAGTGAAGCAGGCCCATCTACCAGCCAGCGGAAGCCTCCATACGCCAACATTAGCAGATAAACAAGTAAAAACAAATATACCGGGAGCGCCATCAGCGTGCCTGACTCTCGCACACCCCGCAAGTTAATCCAGGTCATGATCGCCAAAATGATTAAAGAGAGGATCACCCGATGCGACCACAACGCCGGAAAAGCCGAGGCAACTGCTTCTACGCCAGCCGTTACACTGACCGCCGCCGTGAGCATGTAATCCATCATTAATGCTGAGGCGGTGATTAAACCCGGCAGCGTTCCCAGGTTTTCGCGCGCGACCACATACGAGCCGCCCCCGGAAGGGTAGCCGTGGATGGTTTGATAGTATGAAAGTGCCACGATGGTCAACAGAGCGGCGATGGCTAGGCCAATGGGCAAGGCCAGGCGCAAACCGGTCAGACCCGCCACAATCAGGCCCAGATAGATTTCCTGGTTGGCGTAAGCAATCGAAGAAAGCGCATCGGGAGAGAAAACCGCCAAAGCGCGGATTTTGTTGAGCCGTTTTTCATTCATGGCCTGCGTAGGCAGCGGCGCGCCAAACAAGAGATTACGAAGATGGTGGTTCACAGCAAGCGCTTCTCACAACAAATAAGCATAACCGAATAAGGTTTATCCAAGCTCACCCCCTCAACTGCGCCAGGCGGCGATCAACAGACACAACCAACCGGCCACAAAAGCCACGCCCCCCAAAGGGGTGATCGCTCCCAACCAGGTGAGGTCGCTCAAAACTAGAATATACAGGCTGCCCGAAAACAATACCGAACCCGCCAGGAATAGCCAACCGCCCGTCACCAACAACCCTGCCTGTTCCGGCCAGTGCGTGATGGCCCAGGCCAGCAGCAGTAAGGCCAGGGCATGGTACATCTGGTAGCGCGCCCCGGTCTCGAAGGTGGCCAGGTCGGCCGG
>DOTA01000253.1 GCA_003513015.1 Chloroflexota bacterium | reverse complement strand
ATTTCGGGAACCTGCTCAGGGGGAACATAGCCATCTAAAATCAGTTTTAGATAGTTTTCGATGGCCGATACCGGGGATTGCAGTTCGTGGGTCACCAGCCGGATGAATTGCCGTTTGGCGCGATCGAGTTCTTCCAGCCGGGCCTTCTCTTCGGCCAGGCGGCGAGCTGCCGCTTCAGCGGTCTGAACGCGCCGGGCTTCGAGCGAAAGCCGCCGCCGCTCAAGCCCCTGGCGGATGGTCAACAGCAGATCATCTACCGAAAACGGCTTGGTGAGAAAATTATAGGCTCCCTGTTTGATTGATTGCACCGCCAACTCGACCGTGGCATATCCGGTGATGATAATGCACACAATTTCGGGGTCAACCGCATGAATCGAGGCAATCAGGTCGATACCACTGACATCGGGCATCATCACATCAATGAGCACCAGGGCATAATCGCCGCTGCGCGCCTGGCTCAAGCCGGTTTTGCCATCAAAGGTCAGTTCCACCTGGAAGCCCTCGGGCTGTAAGGCGCGTCGAATGCCTTCNNTGATTCAGCGGCTTGATATTCCGCAAATTGGGGAGTTGGATTGGCAAGCGGATGGTAAACGTGGTGCCCTGGCCCACCTGGCTCTCAACCAGAATTTGTCCGCGGTGCATTTTCACGATCCCATAGCTGATTGCCAAACCCAGGCCGGTGCCCTGACCCACCGGTTTGGTCGTAAAGAAGGGGGTATACAATTTGGATAGATTTTCGGGAGCAATACCCTCACCGGTATCTGCGATGGTGATGGTAACCATCCCCGCGGGGCCAGGGATGGTTTTGATGGTCACCGCGCCGCCGGCGGGCATCGCTTCAGCCGCATTGGAGAGCAAGTTGATAAACACCGCGCGCAGTTGGGTAGGGTCGGCCTGAATAAGAGGCAGATCATCCTGCAAATCCAGGTATATGCTAACCTGGCGATAAGTATCGTGTTGCCGCTCGATCGCGATGATATTCTCAAGCAGCGCGTTGAGATCAATTTCTTGCGCCTGCACCTGATGTTGGCGCGCAAAATCAAGCAGAGAGGCCACCGTAGTCTTACAGCGGTTCGTTTCGCGGACGATGATCTCCAGTTCGGCGCGGCGGGGATCATCGGATGGTAATTCGCGCAGCAGAATATCGGCATAGAGGAGCACGGTAGCCAGCGGGTTATTGAGTTCATGGGCCACACCGGCGGCCAATTGCCCCAGGGAGGCCAGGTTTTCTCTGTGGATCAACTGATCCTGGGTAGCCTGGAGGGTATCGAGCATGTTGTTGAACGCGGCCGCCAACTGCCCGACTTCGCCGCCCGCAACGATGGAGGCGCGCGCGTTCAAATCGCCTTCTGCAATCTGTTGGCTGGTGCGCGATAATTGTCGTAATTCTTTTAGCGGGCGCGTGATGCGGCGAGAAACCGGCGTAGCCAGAAAAAACGTGAACACAAACATAAAAATTGCCATCAACGCCACGCGTTGATCAAAGGTGTTGAGCAAACGCAAAAATGATGCCTGCCGGGCGCCGGCATACAACATGCCCACCACCTGTCCGCTGTGGTCAAATATCGGCTTGTAGTGGGTCAAATAGTTTTCATTCACGACAAAGGCGGTGCCCACGTAATCTTGCCCGCCATACAGGACAATTTCACTAACTTCTTGAGAAACGCGCGTTCCCACGGCGCGTTCCCCGGTTTCCGTCATCACGTTGGTCGAAACGCGCAAATCGCCAAAAAAGATGGTGGCGGTATCGATTTGTGCGGCATCTTTGATCTGATCGACCAGAGAAAAATCATTGTTGAACATGTGGAAGACCACCGCAGTGCCCAAAAGTTGATCGCCATCCCAAATGGGGGCAGCCCCCACCAAAGCGAGCGCGGCACTCCCTTCGCGCGTATCGTAGAGTTGCGGCGCGGCCCTTTCCGTTTCGATTAATGTCACCTGGGCTTGCTCCGCCGCGCCGATCTGCGCCAATAATTCCACGGGGATCACTTCCGTGGATTCAATCGGGCTGCCCAGTGCCTGCACCTGTGCGATCACGCCTAACGCTGACCAGTTGCCCCCTGAAATCAGCGGAATTTGGTCGCCGGTGGTGGTGATCAGCCTGCCGACCAACACATCTCCCGCGTTGTTTAGCAAAATGACAAAGTGATTGCCTTCGTAGGTCAGGCCCAGAGCCTTATTATTAATTTCTTCGTCAATCACGCTCAACGCCTGTTGATCGCCCCGGTTGGCGGCTTCAATCGAGCTAATCACATGGGGATGCACCGAGAGCCGGCTGGCAATCCCCGAAACCTGATGCAGTTTTATCGTATAGAATGTTTCTGCCAGATGAATATCGCGATCGATCCGTTCACTCATCGCCTCGGCTAAATAACTATCGATGGTAATCGAAATCACCCACAAACCAACTGAAACTGCCAACGCAGGCACCAGCATAAACGCGATAACTAACGTGGCCTGGAAGGGAGCAGAATAAAGGTTCTTTAGGTAGCGAATGATCGCTTGCATAAAAATGGGGGGAGCTACGCTTTTGCCAGCAATTTATTAACCTGTTTGATTAGTTTTGCGGGGTCAATGGGCTT
>DOTA01000073.1 GCA_003513015.1 Chloroflexota bacterium | reverse complement strand
GTTGAAATGCATCACATCGATGCCGCAATCCGCCGGGCGCGAAACGCCCATGATGGCATTCAGGTTGGCCCCGTCGCCGTAAACCAATCCGCCCGCCTCATGGACGATTGTGCAAACTTCTACGAGATGTTCATCGAACAAGCCCAAGGTGTTGGGGTTGGTGATCATTAATCCGGCCAGCGTGTCATCACACTCAGCTTTGAGCGCTNNGCCGGGTTGGTGCCGTGGGCCGAATCGGGGATCAGCATTTTAACGCGCTTACTGTCGCCGCGGGAGAGATGGTAGGCCCGCATAATCAGCACGCCGGTAAACTCTCCGTGCGCGCCCGCCGCGGGTTGCAAGCTGACGGCCTCGAATCCGCTGATCTCTTTGAGCCATTCCTGGGTTTCGTAGAGCAATCCTAAAGCGCCTTGCGTAGTTTCGATGGGCTGTAAAGGGTGCAGATGCGCAAAACCTGGCAAACGAGCGGTTTCCTCATTAATCTTGGGGTTGTATTTCATGGTGCAAGAACCCAAGGGGTAGAAACCATTATCCACGCCATGGTTGAGTTTTGAGAGGTTGGTGTAGTGTCGCACAACATCCACTTCAGCGAGTTCCGGGAGCGGTAACACTTTTCGGGTCAGGTTTTCCGGCAGGGGAGCGAGCGGCACATCCGGGTCCGGGAATTGAACGCCCTTCCGTCCGGGGGAGGAAATCTCAAAGATGGTGGGAATCACAGTTTTGGGAGCGCTATTCTCAGCCATGGCGAACCTCCGCTAAATGCGCCACGAAATCATCAATTTCATCGCGGGTAATCATCTCAGTGACGGCGATCAAAAGGCAATTCTCCATGCCAGGATGAGCTTCTCCGAGCGCATAGCCGCCCAAAATGTCATGTTCGAGCAAGTGTGCATTGATTTCGTCCGCAGAAATTGGGCAGTGTACGGCAAATTCGTTGAAGAAGGGGGCCTCGAAGCATAACTCGAACCCTGGTAGGGCCGCGATTTGTTGGGCGGCATAATGGGCTTTGTGATAGTTCAACTCGGCGACTTTTGCCAGGCCTTGTTTGCCCAGCAAGCTGAGATACACGGAGGCTGCCAACGCCAACAAACCTTGATTGGTGCAGATGTTGGAGGTGGCTTTTTCGCGGCGGATGTGCTGCTCGCGGGTGCTGAGGGTGAGCACATACCCGCGTTGCCCGCGACTATCAACGGTTTCGCCGACGATGCGCCCAGCCATTTTGCGCACAAACTGCTGACGAGTGGTAAAGATGCCCAGGTATGGGCCGCCAAAGGAGAGCGGGATCCCCAAAGGTTGGCCTTCGCCCGTAACGATGTCGGCACCGAATTCACCGGGCGGAGTGAGCAAGCCCAGAGCCATGGGGTTGACATGAACGGCGAAGAGGGCTTTGGCGGCATGGGTAGCTTCTGCCAGGGCGCTAAAATCATAGACACGGCCAAAGAAATCGGGGTATTGTACAGCCACCAAGGCGGTATCTCCATCGATCAGGGCCAGCAGATCTTCCGGAGTGCTGTGGGCTGGAAGGTTTTCTCCCGCGATTTGAATTTCAGTACCTTGCGTGTAGGTATGCACGGTTTCGCGATAGTGCGGGTGAAGCGCTGGGGAGAGCACGATTTTTTTGCGCTTGCCGCGAAAATTAGCATACGCCATGTTGATCGCTTCGGCCACGGCGGTAGCGCCATCGTAATGCGAGGCGTTGGAAACTTCCATGCCGGTGAGGGCAGCCATCAGACTCTGAAATTCAAAGATCGCCTGGAGTGTACCTTGTGAGATTTCAGGCTGGTAGGGAGTGTAGGCGGTATAGAATTCACCGCGCCGCAAGATGAAATCAACGGCCGCAGGAATGTAGTGATGATAAGCGCCAGCGCCTAAGAACGAAGTCAAATCTTTCACGGATTCATTGGCAGAGGCAATGAATCCGATTTCTGCCATCGCTTCGATCTCTGTCGTTGGCGTGGGCAAATTGAGTGGATATTCTGTTTTGCAGCCGGGTAGTTCTTCAAAAAACGCCTCGAGGTTGTCAACCCCGATGGTTTTTAACATGGCCTTCCGTTCTGCATCGGTATGGGGTAAGAACATTGGCGCTCCTAATGTTCGTCTGCCAAGGCGGCATAAGCGCTGGCATCAAGCAGTTCTTCTAGTTCCGATGGATCACTGAGCTTAACTTTGAGCATCCAGGCTTTGCCAAAGGGGTCGCTGTTGATGAGTTCGGGGCTGTCAGCCAAAGCTTCATTAACGGCGATAACTTCACCACTCACCGGCAGATAAACATCTGAAGCGGCTTTAACGGATTCGACCGCGGCGCAGGCGGTGCCCTGGCTGGCATCTTCGCCTTCATCGATTGTGTATTCAACAAAAACGATGTCGGAAAGCTGATCTTGGGCGTAATCGGTAATACCGATGGTGGCGGTATCGCCTTCCAGGCGTACCCATTCATCATTGGTGGTATATTTTAAATCGGCGGGAATTTTGGATTCGGATCGACTGCTCATGTGAAAACCTCCATTTTGTAATAAAAAACTTAATTGACCGAGGAAATAAAAAAAGGCGCACGCGTAAGATATGCATGCGCCTCTGTCTTGAACCTGAGAGATTCGCCTTGAGGTTACTCAGGGCTTGCACCGTCGGTGTCTTGAGAAGACTTTCCAGAGTGTGAGCAAGAACAGGGTCCTTTTACCTGAGAGTTTCGCCCTTGGCTTTACTAAGGGTTTGCCCCTTCGGTGTCCGGTTCAAAAAACCGGAACTCTCCCCTGATCTCGTTAAATTGTGTCACTCATTCTAACAAGGTTGTCAGACAAAAGCAAGTGTATGTTTTGTTAGGAAAGGCGGCTTTACCACTTTACATCAAATTTCCATGGGGTAGATCGAGTTGGTAGCACTCCACTAAAGCGTGGAACTTNNGCAAAGAAGCACGTTACAAATGCAAAATATACGGTAAGACCTATATAGCCACAACCGGAATCCCGTTCTACCGGTAGGGCAACTCCGCAGAGTTGGTCACGCGGGTGGTGCCGCTGATTGCCTATGGCTGCCCTGTACAAGCCATCGTCGTTGCCTTTCAACTAGACGAACCCACCGTGATGACCTGGCAAGCGCGCAGTGGCAAACACTGTCAGCAAGTTCATCAGCATCTGGTACAACGTCCACGGGAGTTGGGTCATGTGCAAGCGGACGAGATCCGGGTCAAAGCTCAGGGTAAGGTTCTCTGGATGGCCATGGCGATCATGGTACAGCCCCGCTTGTGGTTGGGGGGTGTCATCAGGGAAACGCGTTGTAGATGTCACCCAGCGCATGGCGCAAGGCACCTGGGACACAGCCCTGTGCTTGATCCACAGCAGCCAGGGTGGGTCGAAACTCAACACAGCTTTCATCGGAGCGCATCAACGCCACTTTTCGGTCCCGATTGGCTTCGTTGGCTCGCCGAAGCCGGGCTTTACTGCGCAAGGCCGAGACCCTTGAGCCTTTGATGTTCTTGATGGGCAGCATCCTTCTGTACGTATCATCAGAGTTTGCCTTTGCAAGGCATCATCGGCGGGCACAAGTGGATCCTGAGAACACCAGCGATCGCGGCTGGAATTACCGATCCATATTTGGACTGTTAAGGAACTGCTATTGTTTCGAGTGCCACCACCGGCCTGGAAACCTCCCAAGCATCGTGGGCGACGTTCAAAAGCCGAGTTGGCCTTGATTGCCAGGTGGTGCTCATGACCACGATTTATTGTGGTGCTACCATCGTTTATGACTCTCAAAATTATTAAAGGGATAAGTTGGCCATTTGGGCCAACTTATCCCTTTAAATCACATACTTTTAAAATGGGGGAATGATTGTGGAGATGGCGGGAATCGAACCCGCGTCCGAAAGAATCGTTCCGCGCACGTCTACGAGCGTAGTCGCTTGTGGGTTGTCGCTGGATGGCCTACAATCGACCAAAGGCTCCATCCAACCATCCGCTGGGACCCGAAAGCCCCTCTTTCACCTGCTTAGCGGCGTCTACAGATGGCACTCTGACTTTTGTGACGCCCGCTCCATCCCCGGTCAGAGGGCGGTGATGGGCGGACGTGGCCCACTTGAGGGGCCATTATGCGCTTGTTAGCTCACTGCACTAGGCGGCGAGGGGCAAAGCAGCATAGGTGTTAGTGCGGTTGGCACTTAATTGGTTGCGCTGAGTTANNCGAGGTCGGCGCCTCTCGGCTCGCAGTCCGGGACCAGCCTCCTCCGTCGAAGCCAGTCATCCCCAGGGCTATTATTTTACCACGGGCATGCTTGGCAAGCAACGGAGCGTTCAACGCACGCTGCCATAAAACAAGGGTAGCGGGTTAACGGGATCAGCGCTCCATTGATGGGCCTCCAAGAGTCGGATGCGGGCAGCTTCCAAGCTGGCGGTGCTGTTGGCATGGATGGTGAAAAGGGGAGCGCCGCTTTCCACGTGGTTGCCCACTTTATGATGCACTACTACACCCACAGCATGATCGATAGCATCTTCTTTTTTGGCGCGCCCGCCGCCCAATTCAACCACGGTTTCACCGACAATTTGGGCGTGAATCTGGCTCAGATAGCCGGAGCGAGGTGCTGGGATGGTTTCAATCAATGGGGCTGTAGGGAGTTTTTCGGGATGATCGATAAAGGAGACATCTCCCCCTTGAGCGGCGACTAACTCGCGAAAACGGGACCAACCTCGGCCCTCTGCAATGGCTGAGAACACCATTTGCTGCGCGGTTTCTTCATCTTCAGTGTGTCCTCCCAGAATCAGCAATTGGATCGCAACTTCCAGGCAATGTTTGCGAAAATCAGCTGGCCCGCCGCCTTGCAAGGTTTCGATGGCTTCTTTGACTTCCAAGGCGTTACCAACCGCATGACCCAAGGGTTGATTCATATCTGAAAGCAGCGCCATCGCTTTGCGTCCCGCTAAATGGGCAATTTCTACCATGCGTGTAGCCAAAATATGAGCATCTGTTTCTTTTCGCATGAAAGCCCCCAATCCAATTTTTACATCCAAGACGATGGCCTGCGCTCCTGCCGCGATTATTTTGCTCATCACCGAGGAGGCAATCAGGGGGATGGATTGCACCGTAGCGGTGACGTCGCGTAAAGCGTAGAGTTTGCCGTCAGCAGGGGCCAGATCAGCAGTTTGGCCGGTGAGAACCAGGCCAATTTCATGGAGTTGCGATAAAAATTCAGATGTGGTCAGGTCACAGCGATACCCAGGAATCGATTCCATTTTGTCGAGCGTGCCGCCGCTAAATCCCAGGCCGCGCCCCGACATTTTGCCCACCGGTAAGCCACAGGCCGAAACCAGCGGCTCAACTACCAGGGTGGTTTTATCACCAACACCACCAGTGGAATGTTTGTCAACTGCAACCTTAACCACCTGCGATAAATCCAGGGTTTCACCGGAATCGACGATTGCCAGGGTCAAGTCGGTGGTTTCGCGGGCCGTCATACCCTGAAAGAAAATGGCCATCGTCCAAGCTGAGGCCTGATAATCCGGGATTTCGCCCCGGGTATAGCCTTTGATGAAAAACTCGATTTCTTCTTTCGAGAGTTCGTCCCCATCTCGTTTTTTTGTGATGATATCTACTGCGCGCATATGCCCTCCGCTTTCAATTTTCAGGCAAATCCGTTTCGATTGTCTGATCGGCAAAAAAATTATACCCCAAGGTCATTGCTATCCCCCGGCGTGGGCTCGCTCCAAGCGAGCGCGTTCGTAGAAAACCCCGGCAACCCCCAGTAAAACCAAGGCTGCACCTGCCAGGGTCCAGGGTGTTACCGCTTCCTTTAGAATCAACCAACCCAAAAATACCGCGATCACCGGGTTAACATACGGATATGTCATCACAATTTTGGTGGGCAGCAAATTCAAAGCCCGGATAAAGGCCGTAAAAGCAAAAAGAGAGCCAAAAATCACCAGATATCCCCAGGCAAGCCAGACTCCTGGGCTGGGCATGGACCAGGTTTCGCCTAAGAGTAAAATTACAAAACCAAAACCGATTGCCCCAATCAGTTGTTGGTATCCGGCACTGACAACCGACGTAAGCGCAACTGGTCGGCGGCTTTGCACCACCGATCCGATGCCCCAGCTCAGCCCTGCTAGCAAGATCGCCACAATGGAAATAATGTCAGCGCGCACACCCTGCCGCAAGGTTGGGGTAGTCAGCACCGCAATGCCGCCAAAACCAATAAGTAATGCCGCAGTCATGCGCAGGGTAGGCAGCTTGCGGTCAATCATGGCCTCCACAATTGCCACCCAAATAGGCGTGGCTGCAATGATGAGCGCCGCCAATCCCGAATTGGCTCGCTGCTCGGCCCAACTGACCAAGCCATTTCCACCGACCCACAACGTCAAACCGGAAACTACCAGGGTAATTGTTTCTTGACGGTTGGGTTTCAGGCGTTCTTTCCGCAAGACACCCCACAAGATCAACAGAGTGCCTGCTACTATCACGCGCGAAAAACCCAAAATGAAAGGCGCAAATCCGCCATCCTCCTGAACCGCCACGCGAATCGCCAGATAGGTGCTTCCCCAGACGATATAGACAACGAATAAATTCAGTAAGCCGGGAAGGTTGATGTTTTTTTCAGTGGAATTCAAGGGATGTCTCCGCTAACTGGTTGAGTTGGGTAACTTTGGGGTTTGATCCGCCAATTATACTCGCGGCCTAGATGGATTCCGAATCCAAAAAGGGTTGCCAGCCTTTAGAGACTAGCAACCCTCCTGCAAACTCGCAACCCCTTAATTGGGCTTAAATCATCTCGCCGAGATGTACCTCGATCTTTACGCTGGATGCCTGGGTATCCGTTACGAATGCTCGTGGCATTACTGCTTTGCCACAATCTACAGGATTAACAACTATCTTTCCGTTCACCGATACATTTGCAACGCAATATTGACCATATTCTAGTTTTTGGGGATTGTGGTAGCTAACCTCGATGGTTTTGCCCGCGAAAAGCGTGTTGATTCGGGCTTTGCCATGGGTATCGAATTGCTCAGCCATCAACTTGGGTTCCAATACCAGATCGCCCAAAAGGCCGCGCACTCCAAAAACCTCCGTGACCATCGTTAGCAGATACCAACTTGCTGAGCCGGTTAGCCAGGGGTACATGCCGCGTCCCTTGGGTTCGATGTATTCTGGCAGGCCCGGATAGATGCGGCTGACCTCGAAATTCTGGCAGTGCTGATAGATTTCATTGAGCACCCGGTAGCCTTCGGGGATCAGGCCGCGCTGGTAAAGGGCGTTGGCATACATCACGGCCATGTGGCTGAACATGGCCCCATTTTCTTTGTGCCCGAAGGCGAAGCCGAAAGCGCGCCCCAGGTTGAGCATCACCTCATGGAAGTTGGTATTCAGCCGGTAACCACCCACGGAAGAATCGTACAAATAATGGTCAGCAGCCCTCACAATTTCCAGGGCTTGGGCCTCAGTAGCCAGGCCACCCATCAGGGTGAAGACCTGGCCTGTCAGGGTCATACGCGTCCCCTTGGAATGATCCCCTTCCACACGCTGGCCGTCATTATCGTAATAACCGTTGAACCAACCAAATCCGGCGGCATCCTGAATCCACTCCTGGGAGCGGATATGCTCGAACATCCACGCTGATTTGACAGACAGATCGCGGGCCAAATCGGCCAGGGGGATAGCAACCTTCTCGCCGCTGACGGTGTGCTGGCAGCTTTTGTAATAGGCGTTCAGGCGCTGGTGCTTGGCCGCGCGGGCACCATAATCCAATGGATCAGAAAGCTGATCGAGCAGCGCCAGCATTTCAACAGCAATTTCAACCTGCGTTTCGCCTGATTTTGCCAACGCCAAAACCAGTTCGCTTAACTGTTGCAAATTGCTAGCATACAAAGCGCTGAAGGCCACACTCTCGCCGCGTTGGGCGGCCATATCCATGCCATCGTTCCAATCGGCGCCCTCCGTGCGGATGAGATTGTGCTCGCCCACGTTGAAGAAGGGGGTCAGGTGTTGGATGAGCAGGTGCTCCAAAATGGTGCCGCGGCAGATTTCGCCTGTGGTGGATTTTTGCTGGGTGCCCTGCTCGGATTCCCAAGCGGCATCGCGGCCCTGTGCCCGGTGGGTGAGCCGATCCTTGAAGTAATTCTGCTCCCGCAGCAAAAAGGCTAGATCGCCAGTCTGGTCGATATAAAGCTGGGTGGTCAGCAGTGGCCAGGCCCCGTGATCCATCCAGATGCGCGGGATGTTGTTGCGATCGGCCTTGAACTCGCCCGGCGCGCTGCCGACGATGGTGGCATTGCTGCCATCTAGCCGCACACCAGCGAAATTGCCGTATAGCAGCTCGCT
>DOTA01000529.1:2858-3149 GCA_003513015.1 Chloroflexota bacterium | reverse complement strand
GGATTTCCAACTGCTCCAGGCGCTGTCGCCATAGGAGTTGTGGGCCTGCACCCGGTAGTACCAGGTGCCGTCAGCCTTGCCGGTCACTGCATACTGGCTAGCAGCGCCGGTGTAGATCGGCGTCGGCGATGAGAAACTTGAATTGTCGTCCTCTTGAAGGATATAGCTGTCGGTATTGCCGACATCGTTCCAATCCACCGTGTAATTGCCATCACCATCCGGGTTACTGATCGAAGCCAGCACAGGAGCAGCGGGCGCTACATTCGAGACTGCGGCCACTGCCGCGCCGGC
>DOTA01000529.1:0-2845 GCA_003513015.1 Chloroflexota bacterium | reverse complement strand
AGGATCATTGGCGTAGCTTTGAGCGCCGCCCGGCGCGCTAATCTCTACCACAGAACCGTAATTACTGTAATACGCCCGGCTACCGTCGCGGTTGGTTGCTGCCACGGTAATTACGCCGTTACAGCTTGCTGGTGAATAGTTGCTGGCATCTGCATTGTTGTTGCCCGCGGCCACCACTACGGTTGTGCCGGCGGCAACCGCGTCGTTAATGGCACTTTGGTAAGTGGGATTGCTGCTGCAAGCGCCACCGCCACCCAAACTCATATTGATCACCTGCACCGGGTAGGGATTGTTGGGCACGCCTGTTACCGATAATCCTGCCGCCCAGCGGATGCCATCAATGATATCGGAGGCGTAGCCACCGCATTTGCCCAAAACACGCACCGGAATGACTTTCGAGACCCAGTTCAAACCGGCTACACCCATGCCATTATTGGTGGCGGCGCCAATCGTGCCAGCCACATGTGTGCCGTGCCAGGAGCTATCCGAGGCTTGCGAACCGGCATAGCACTCGTTGGCTGCCACCCAATCACCCGGATCCAAGGGATTGCTATCTCGTCCATCCAAATCATTACCCACCGCAGCATCAGAAATCATATCGTAGCCGCCCTGCCAGCGGCCTACCAGATCAGCGTGATTGAGGATGCCGGTATCCAACACGGCCACGTAAACGGTGGGTGAGCCGGTGGTAATATTCCAAGCGGCCAGGGCATTGACGCCATAACTCCCCGCCACTGGGGCAGAGTAGTGCCACTGATTTGGGTAGTAAGTATCGTTGGGAGCCGCGATTAAAGGCTGATTGCCGCTTTCGCCCANNTCACCCGACATGGGGCGGAAATAAGTCAACTCCACTCCGGCTGCCGCGCTGAGGCGCTGCATCTGATCTACGGCCTGGGCTTGCGCCGCTGTCATCAAGTTAGCCTCAGTCTTGTATTTAATAATCAATTGATCCACCGGCACGGCAGGTGAGGAATCAGCTTGGGCATTCACTGCCTGCCCGCCCAAAATCCAAGCCCCGAACCCGATCATTAATATAAAAACTAACAAGACAATTTTGTTTTTCATTGCTTATGGCTCCTTTTGGATCAAAAACTTCGTTACTGTTACCACGGACGATTAATTCTCATACCATAGATGGTTTGTGTGATCTCAGGATTCTGGAAAAAGCATTTCAAAGGCATCTCCTTTCCCTTGGCGGGCAAACATTTCCTGGCCCAAGACGGCCTCTTTCCATTTGAGAAAATGTTCAGTCTGAAGGTGAAAATCGCGCCCCGCTTGATCCTGATAGATTTCCAGCAAACTGAAATGGGTGGGATCTTCGGTATCTTGAAAAACATCGAAACGGATAATGCCATCTTCTTGGATGGCCTGGCGCGCATTCTCAAGAATCGCGGCTTTATAGGCCTCGATAAACTCGGGTTTTACATAATGGTGAAATTGAAAAATTAGCATGTTCGTCTCCTGGTTGGGTAGTCTGGTAGTTCGGTAGTTTATAGTTTGGTGGTCTACGGTCAATTTTCAGCCTTCACCTCACCCGGCGCGGCATCCCTGGGCCGCCGATGCGCACAGAACTGAGATCATCGGTCCAGATGCCCGGGATTGGCGTGCTGCACTGCGGGCAGGTGCCCTGCGCCGTCAAGCGATAATCCATGATGATATAGCCATAGCGCTCGATCAGGCGGTAATTGCAGTGATGGCAATTGGTGTATTCGTATTCCGCCAGCCGACCGGGTAGATTCCCGGAGTAAACATAGCGGAGCCCAGCCTCCTGTCCGATTTCGGCGGCGCGCTCCAGAATTTTGGCGGAGGTGCGCGGGGGATCGGTCATTTTGTAATCGGGATGGAAGGCCGTCACATGCCAGGGGATGTTTGGGGATACCGAGGCAATATAGCGGGCCGCGTCCATCAACTCAGCGGTGGAATCGTTGAAGCCGGGAATCACTAAGGTCACGATCTCCAGCCACAAACCCAGGTCTGCCGCGCGTTGGATGGAATCAAGTACATTTTGCAGCACGCCGCCCAACCGTCGGTATTGTTTATCCTGCATGGTTTTGAGATCAATCTTATAACCATCCAGATACGGGCGCAAATAATCGAGCGCTTCGGGCGTGGCGTTGCCATTGGAAACGAACACGCACTTCATCCCGGCAGCCTGCGCCAGTTTGAAAACCGCTACAGCCCACTCAGAAGTAATCAAAGGTTCATTGTAGGTGGAGGCCAGCACCTGCGCCCCGCTGCGCACGCCATAGCGCACCAATTCTTCCGGGCTGATTTTGCGAATGTAATCCCCCGCCACTTCCGAGGCCGGGTCGCGCAGCGCTTGCGAACTGAGCCAGTTTTGGCAGTAAGCACAGTGGAAATTGCAGCCCAACATGCCAAAACTGAGGGCATCGCCCCCGGAGAGCAAGTGATAAAACGGTTTCTTTTCGATGGGATCAACCTGTAACCCGGCCACATATCCCCAAGGCACACGCAACTCCCCATCCCGGTTGAAGCGCACCTGGCAGATGCCGCGCCGCCCTTCTTTGATCAGGCAGCGGTGCGCGCAGGCTGTACAGCGCAGGGTATTTTCATCCAGGCGTTCATAAAGCTCCCCTGCTCGCGTCAGTGCATCCAATTTTTGGGCCAACGTACTCATGCAGTCTCCAGTTGCGTCGGCTGGCAAAAAGTCAATGAACCAGAGATAAACAGGATAAACGTTTTATCCCATTGATCCCTGTTCATCTTTGGTCAAATTTGATTTCAAATCCATTATAATCCTATCATGCTCACCCTTTGCTTACAAGCCGGCGGAAAATCATCCCGCATGGGGCAAGATAAAGCCTTGCTGGATTTTGGTGGAAAG
>DOTA01000308.1 GCA_003513015.1 Chloroflexota bacterium | reverse complement strand
CGGCCCCAAGTGGGATGATCCCACCGCCAAAGTGCGCCCCGAACAGGGGTTGCTGGCCCTGCGCAAAGGTCTGGGAACCTTCGCCAACCTGCGCCCGGTCAAACCGCACCCCGATCTGTTGGAGGCCTCCCCGCTGCGCCCGGAGCGCCTGGCTGGTGTGGATTCTGTGGTGGTGCGCGAGCTGACGAGCGGCATTTACTTTGGTGAACCAAGTGAGCGGCGGCAGGTCAACGGCGAAACGCAAGCCGTTTCGACCATGAGCTACACCGAGAGCGAAATCCGCCGGGTGGCGCACCTGGCCTTCAGGCTGGCTCAGAGACGGCGCGGCAAGCTCACCTCTGTGGATAAAGCCAACGTGCTGGAATCTTCCCGATTGTGGCGGCGCGCTGCCAACCAGGTCAGTCAAAGATACCCCGATGTGCAGTTGGAGCATATTCTGGAGGATGCCGCGGCCATGTACCTGATTCAGCGCCCGGCCAGTTTCGATGTGATGGTCACAGGTAACATGTTCGGCGACATTCTCACGGACGAGGCCTCCGTGCTGACCGGCTCGATGGGCAACCTGCCCTCCGCTTCTGTGGGGGAGGGCGGCCCCGGGTTGTACGAACCCATCCACGGTTCCGCGCCGGATATCGCCGGACAGGGTGTCGCCAACCCCATCGGCACGATCCTCTCCGCGGCCCTGATGCTGCGCTACTCCCTGGGGATGCCAACGGAAGCCGCAGCCATCGAATCCGCCGTGGATGCGGTGCTTTCCGCCGGCCACCGTACCCGCGATCTTGCCAAGCCCGGCGAAACCGCCCTGAATACGGTTGAAATGACGAAATTGATTCTTGAAGAAATATAAACCGCTAATCTGCGCGAATGTACGCGAATGATTTTTTATTCGTGAAGATTAGCGCACATTTGCGGTTTTAAATTTGGAGTAGATAATGAAATCGAACTTTATTTGGATGGATGGCGAACTGGTGCCCTACGAGCAAGCCACGGTGCATTTTATGTCTCCCACGCTGCACTACGGCTTTGGCGCTTTCGAGGGCGCGCGCTGCTACGATACGCCTAACGGCCCGGCGGCTTTCCGTTTGCCGGAGCATCTCAAGCGTTTCGTGAATTCAGCCTTGATTATGGGAATCCAGGATTTCCCCTACACGGTGGAAGAACTACGGACGGCCACGCATGAGACCATCCGCGCCAATAACTTGCGCGAATGTTACATCCGCCCGGCGTTTTATATGGGCGGCCCGCTGGGATTAAACGCCGATGTTTACGAAACGCACGTAGGCCTGGCCGTTTGGGAGTGGGGGGCTTACCTGGGTCCCGAAGCCCTTGAAAAGGGTGTGCGGATGATGGTTTCATCCTTTACGCGTATGCATCACAATAGTTTTATGACCAAAGCCAAGGCTGCGGGCAACTATGTCAACTCGATTATGGCGAAAACCCTGGCCCATCGCGCCGGATATGACGAGGCCATCATGCTTGACCCCGACGGTTTCGTGGCCGAGTGCAGCGGCATGAATATTTTTGCGGTGCGGGATAACGTGATCTACACTCCGCCGCGTGCCACCATTTTGGAGGGCATCACGCGCGATTCCCTGCTGGTGATCGCCGCCGATTTGGGCTACAAGGTGGTCGAAGAGCAACTGGTGCGCGACCAACTTTATATTGCGGATGAAGTTTTTGTCTCTGGCACCGCCGCCGAAGTGACCGCCGTGACCGAGATCGATACCCGCAAGATTGGCGCGGGTCTGATGGGGCCGGTGACGCGCCACCTGCAAACCGCCTTCTTTGAAACGGTGCGCGGCAACGGCCCCCGTTCCGCCGAGTGGCTGGATTATGTCAACGTAATGGCTGATTCTGTTGTCTGAGAGTTCTTAACGTGAATGTCACGAATTGGACGAATGGCGCGAAAAAATTAAAAATTCGCGTAATTCGTCCATTCGCGTTATTCGTGTTAAAAAAGAGTATATGCCTGAGATTATTGTCGCTTTTCAAGGGGAACCCGGCGCTTATAGTGAGTTGGCCGCCTTCGAGCATTTTGGCCCGGAGATTGTCACGCTGCCCTGTGAGAGTTTCGATCATGCTTACGAAGCGCTCCAGCAGGGGGACTGCACCCACGCCCTGCTGCCCTTCGAGAACTCGCTGGCGGGCAGCATCCACCGCAACTACGATCTGATTTTGCGGCACGATCTGCACATTGTGGGGGAGCATCACCTGCGGGTCAGTCACTGTCTTTTGGGCTTGCCCGGAACCAGCCTCGGAAATATCCGACGCGCGCACTCGCACCCGCAGGCTTTAGCACAGTGCGAGCATAATCTGGCCCGGTTGGGCATCCAGCGTGTGGCCGAAAAGGATACCGCAGGCAGTGCCCGCCTCGTCAAAGAGTGGAACGACCCTCAGGCCGCGGCCATCGCCTCCACGCGGGCCGCAGAAGTGTATCAACTCGAAATCCTGCACGAAAACCTGGAAGACAACCCCCACAACTACACCCGTTTTCTGGCTCTCACCAAAACACCCCTTACTGTCGCCGACCCTGAAAATGGCGATTATAAAACCTCCGTGGTGTTCAGTCTTAAAAATACCCCCGGCGTGCTGTTCAAAGCCCTGAGCGTTTTCGCTTTGCGCGATATCGACCTCACCAAGATCGAATCCCGTCCGATTCAGGGTCAGCCCTGGGAATACATGTTTTACGTGGATTTTGCCGGGCACCATCAGGCCCCAAACTGCACCCGCGCCCTCGATCATCTTGCTGAACTCGCGGTTTATTTGCGTGTGCTGGGATCGTACCCGCGGTATCGCTGGCGAGAGGTTGGATAATCTGCCTCGAAGTGAAAATCAAATATTGGTGCTGACTAAATCTCTCAAAACATACCAAAGAAATGCGCAAAAAAGCGCTGCGGATTCACCTGGGCGGCAACTTCATGCCCCCCTGAATTTCCCGGCTGCCAGTGGGTTTGCCCCAGCCTTTCAGGATCGCCCAATTCGATCTTGACCCGGCCGCGCTGGAATGTGCAAATTTGCGGGTCGAAAATTGTGGTGGCCGCCAGTGGATCGTGAAATACGATCTCTTCCCGTTCTTGAAACCAGACTTCGGCAAAATCCAAGACGGGGCGCAGCAAAGGGGCCTGGAAGCGTTGGCGAACTTCCTTGGCTGGCAGCTTTACCTGTAAGGTAACATCCAGCCCAATGGAACGATGCACAGTGATGGACGTGCGGTATACAATGGCACTGGCGTGCGGGTCGAGCAGAGCATTCCACTCCAGGCGGTCGTGCGTGAACACCCCGGCCATCATTACCAATCCCTTCAGCAGCGCTGGGATTTCCGGATCGGCCTTAAAGAGCAGAGCAATATTTGTCAGCGGCCCGATGGTCAGCAGCGTGATTTCGCCGGGGTGGGCGCGGATCGTCTGTTGCAAGAAGCGCACTGCCTCGCCGCGGGTAAAGCTGGTAGCGTGGCTCCAATGGGGCAGGACGGCGGCCTGTGGGGCATGGGGTTGGCGCTGGGCCACGACCAACGGCTCCTCTGCCCCGATGAAAATCGGCACATCCTTCCCGGCAATCCTACATAGGGCCGAGGCCATTTCCGCCCGCTTTTGGCCTTCGCCGGTCACAGTCGTGATGCCCAAAAGCTGGCAATCCGGGTTGGCCAGCAGGTAAGCCAGACAAACGGCATCGTCGATGTCGCTGCCAATATCGGTATCCAAAATGAGTTTTTGGCGCATTTTTCACCATCGTTCGTCAGATTTCAATGCCATCATTATACAATGCCCGGCCTTTTAATTGACGCTTTCTACCTTGACAATGCTACTGGGGATGATAAAACTCCAGAAATATGAGCATAATCCAGAGTTGTTTCATCATTCCAGAGTTTTATCATCCCCAGTAGCATTGTCAAGGTAGAAAGCGTCAATTAAAAGGCCGGACATTGTATAATGATGGCATTGA
>DOTA01000214.1 GCA_003513015.1 Chloroflexota bacterium | reverse complement strand
GGCTTCGGACTCTCGAAAAAAGCCGGAATTACCATTGGTAGTGTGGGCTGGCCGCGGGTGGCCGCCGGGGATGTAAATGGCGATGGCCTCGATGAGATTGGTTTGCTTTATAAGGATGACTCCGTAGGAAGAATAAAATTACGCGTTTACCAGATTCAGAAAGGCGAAGATGATAATGATCCCTGGACCCTGCAGCAGATTTCCGAGGACGAATTCTCACCCGCTGACTGGCGTTTTGGCGGCACACTGCAGATCGCGGCCGGGAATATTGTCCCTGACCCCGACCCACGCTCAGCCCAAGATGAATTTATAGTGGTTTCTGATTGGCGGCAAGATGTAACTATACTTCTTTCAGTGCGATTGAGTGTTAATTTGCATTTATATCAATATAACAATATTCAGAAAGTTTCGACCTTCACTGAGAAACTGGTTAGCAGCCTGGATGCCTATATGCCGTACACGAGTTGGAATGAAGACTATGCCACCGGGGCTGGATTAGCTGTGGGGAATGTGGAGGCGAATGCCGGGAATTACAGTTATGATGAAGTGATCGTAACCTGGCCTTATGATCTCACTTTAGAAGTATATCCAAATGTCAGGCGTTCTCTGCGAGTGTACAAATACGTAACAAATAATTTTGTTGAGATTGGGGCGGTTGATTTAAATTCTGGATTGTTATCGGAGTCTCAATATACGTTTCTGGATACGCTGGCCGTGGGTGATCTGGATCAGGATTTAGAGGATGAAATCGTTCTGGCTTGTCATGAGTGTGCAGGTTCTGGCTATGGATTGAAAGTTTATGAATTCGAATATCCAAACATTAACCGACTTAAAACTGCAGGGTTAAGCTTTAGCACACCCCCGCGCGCGTTCAACTTTGCCCTGGGTGATTTTACCGGCGAAAGCACCCGGGTGGGGCAGCCCACCTACCGGGCGCAGAACCGGGTTGACTCGGTGCTGGCCGAACTCAACATGCCACCCAAGCACTGGGATCGAATCAAAAAATCGGATGGCACCTATCAGGTCATTAAGATCCGCACCGAAGAATGTTGGACCTCCGCTAAAGACCCCAAATGCACGCATACCTTGCATGGCACGGTAAATTATGATAAATCAACAACCGAAATCGAAATCCAGCGCAACTGGAGTGTTGGAACGGAAATCGGGCTGGGTGAGGACAAGACGGCTATCAATACCAGCCTGGAATACACGTATGGCCAGAACTTCTCCAAGACCACAACCACGATCACAAAAGCCGCATTTTCATCGGATACCACTGCCGGGTACGATGACCAGATCATTTATTATGGGAATCCATATCGCATTTGGGAATATCCCATCTTGAGTAGTAACTCAACCAAGCCGGATGGGTATCTGACGGTTATATTCCCCGATGTGACCCAGAGTGATATTCCAGATGCTGCAAAGGGTACCTATTGCTCGTATGGCTGGTACAACCCCGGGCACCAGCCATACAACGTTTGGTCCTATGATCCAATCGGAGATATCCAGTTTCCAGATTATGATATTAACAATTACATCATTGATACGATTAATGGCGGGTCAGATGTTGCATTCCAGGTTTATTTCGAAAATTTAGTAGAGGTAAAAACCAGTAGCGCTCAGCTTCATGAGTTCAAGGGAAAACTTGAATTTACGGCTGCAAAAATGTTCAAAGCTGCCGTCAAAGGGAGTTACGATTGGAAAGAACATACCACCGATATCACGCAAACCAGCAAAGAAACTTCCTTTAGCGCTTATCTGTCTGAACTCGACACTACCGATAACTTCCAAACCAAAGCCATTGCCTACTGGTCTACAGAAGGTCAACTGGTGATCGATTTCCAAACCGAGCCTAGTTCTAGTGCGACCTGGCAGTTATACAACAAACCCGATCTGGCCTTCATCCTGCCCTGGTATGGTTTTCCAGTGGAAGACCTCTCAGATTTACCTTACCCCGATGGTAATAATCAGGGCGGGCCGCCTTGCGGCACAGATAAACAGTATTTCTCTTATGATGTCGTGATTGATCCACCTTTCATCAGCGCGGGAGAAACTGTTACGGTTACAGCTACCGTGCGAAACTTCAGCGATGAACCTGTCAATCAGGTAACGACTGTCCGGTTCTACCAGGGCCTGCCGGGTACCGCGAATAGCATCGGAAGTTGCGCCATCCAACCCTTTGAGCGGTTAGATGGCCCACAGCAATGCGCAATTAACTGGATTGTCGCCGGAGCCGGAGAGCAAAAAATCTATGCCGTGATCGACCCGAATAACCAGTTAAACGAGATGCACGATGAAAATCATATTATCAATAACAATATGGGATATAGCGTGCTCCAGGTTGGCGAAGCCAGCTACATTGATGAGGGAGCAACCAGCTCGTACAGTTCAGTTCGCTACATCCAGGGCAAAGGTTTGAACATAGCATTTTATGCCCCACAGGCCAATCTGGACGCGACGACGCGGCTCGATCTGCGTGATAATGCTACGCGTTACCCATCCGTTGCGGGTAATCCTTTTGAAGTCGTGGCGATTCAGGGTACTGACACTCGTGGTTGGGGCACATCCATCTCAAACTTCTCGCTGCGGCCTATAGTTGGCGATCCCCCCGCGGTGATCCTGATCGATTACGCCGGTGCAAATCTTGCTGGATTCCGGGAAAATCTCCTCATGCTCTATAGGAAAGATGCTATTCTGGGATGGCAGCCCGCGAACCTGGACTGTGGCGTCGATAGCTTGGGTGCGCCGCTCTATCCTATTTTGCGGTTACCACAGGATGATTTACTCGCTATACCCGTCTGTCAAACCGGGTTGTTTGCCCTTAGCGACCATCAGCCAGAAGAACAATTCAGCATTTTCTTGCCGCTGGTTGTGAGGTAAAAATAAAGTTTCGCACGCAAGCGCGGTAAGAGAATAAATCCCCAAAAAAACTCCCGAAGACTGCCTGGAATCGGATATTTCCTAGCAATAGTGGCCTTCGGGGGTTTTGATTTATGAACCCGCAGGATCCATAATTTATGGTTTACTTAACCTGTCACTTGGTTGATTTTTTACTCCTTAACGTGAATTATGGGTAAGCTAAGTTAGTAACAGATANNGCAGTTGCCTCGTTCGGAATAACATAATTTCAGAGCATGTTCCTTATCCAGAACCAATGTTTCTGTAGTATCTTCATGGCTTAACTTATGGGCAAAAATAGTAAAAGATTTAAAGGTCCAGGGATTCGCGATCGCTCGGTACTCCGTTATCGCTACATCTTGCAACTGTGGAAGCTCGCCAAAGTGCAGCGTTGGGCTGCTCAGCATCCCGTTTGGGGGCGCTGGGTCAAAATGGAGTTGGATGTGCCGCCCGAGGATAACGAGGCCATCATCATCCCTGTGAGTGAAACCATCCGCGGCGAGGAAAGCGTGGTACTGCCCTATCAGATTTTGCAGCCCATCGTCGAAAAAGCCGCGGGACATTTCACCCTCAACCGCTGTCCCTGCCGCAACGGGGAGGGCTGCCGCAGCTATCCCCATGATTTTGGCTGCCTGTTCCTGGGCGAGGCCGTCAAAGGTGTTTCCGACAAAATCGGCGCGCAAATGGATGTGGATGGCGCGCTGGCACACGTCCGCCGCGGCCTGGAAATGGGCCTGGTGCCCATGATCGTGCATGCCAGTTTCGATGCCACCCTGATTGGCGTGCCCTACGAAAAGATGCTGGCGATCTGTTTTTGCTGCGATTGCTGCTGCACGGTGCGCCATCACCTGCGGCTAGGCCCCTCTACCTTCGACGATACCATGCAGCGCCTCCCGGGCCTCACCGTGACGATCGGGGAAAGTTGCATCGCCTGCGGTTTGTGCCATGCCGAATGCCCGGTGCAGGCTATCGAATTTGTAGATGGCATTTCTGTGATTGATCAACAGCGCTGCAAAGGCTGCGGCATCTGCGCCACGGTCTGCCCGGAGGGCGCGCCGCAACTTCAGATGGATGCAGCCATCGATGCAGTTGCGAATCTCATTGAGCGTATTCGCAGCCGAACAGATGTTGGGTTGTAGGAATCTATATTTTCTCGTCTTCGATGATGAAACTGACCCGCGTGCTGACTCTATTTCTATTAACCGTTGCCGGATTGCTGCTATTTGCCGCTGGCGACCCGCCACCCACGCCGGCCTCGGCTGAAATCCAGGCTGAGCTTTCGGCGGCCTTCTTCGAGAGGTTGCACAGGGATCCTGGGATCAATCCATTGGTCTTTGATTTGTTCACCCCTGAGTTAGACACGGCCTTCATCAGCCCTGATGGTGAGACCGCGGTGTTGTGGTTGGCCTTGCGAGACGATTCAGGCCAGCGCTTGGCTACCGAACCCGGGCTGGCGCTGGCGTACCGTTCAAACGCTTATTGGCAAGTGATCTTGCCCGGCGACCCGGGCTGGGAAGAGGCGCTGAAAACCCTGCCTGAAGGGATGCTTCCGCTGGAGTTAAGCCCGGCACCCGCACATGTTACCACAGGTGCGAACGCGGTCAATGCGCCGCTCGCGGGCTATTATCTACCTTATGCGGCTGGCACTGCCCGCTGGCTGGAAGGTTCGATCAGCCATTTCCAATCGATCCCCGAATTGGGCTATCCTTCCTGCTCGCAAGAATACTGTCGTTACGCTTACGATTTCACGGATGCCTGGCATTTTCCGCTCCTGGCTTCTAAGGGCGGTACAGTGTATGGGTCGCGCGATAGCTGCTCCGATGGGAATCCAAGCTGCACAAACTACATTGTTCTGTACAATTCCAGCGATCAGGCCTATCAGATTTACCTGCACCTGGCTTATGGCACCATCCCCAACAAATTAACACCGGGTACATGGGTTCAGCGAGGGGAGTATCTCGGCGATACCGATGATACCGGTTACAGCACCTCGCAGCATGTGCATTTCATGGTTACCGATAGTATTTGGATGGGCAGCAGTGGCTACTATTGGGGGCGGTCGATTGACATCCGTTTTGCTGACGTGGCGATCAATCACGGTATCCCGCGCACCTGTTACGAAGTCACTCAATTCCCCATCTATGATGGGGCTACCGAATGTTTGGGTAACAAATTTATTCCGCGCGATCCATCGAATGACTGGTTTATCTCGGGCAATCTGGGTGCTTTTCCCCCGACGGGTACGCTCACTCGTCCGGCCGCAGATGCGCTTGTTACCGTTGGGAATACCCCGCTGATCGATGTTACGGCAACTGCCAGTGACGATGTGCAAGTCACTGCTGTGCGTATGGTGGCCAAATTGAATGGTCAATGGCTCGAGATCGGGCCAAAGGTAACGCATCCCGCGCAACCGGGTGTGTATGATTGGGATGTGGATCTGTGTGCCGCCGCTCCAGTTAATGGTCCCCTTGATGTGGCCGTGCGTGTTTGGGATTATGAAGGAAATCTGGCTGCGGCGCTTAACCCGCGCCTGATTCAAGTTGACCATGCCTGCCCGCCGCCTACCAGCCAGCTCAACCCAGCCGAAACCTTCGATTCGACGGCGGTGCGCCTGAGTTGGGTAGCTGCCAGCGCCGGAGCAGGGATTAATTCATTTGATTTGCAGTGGCGCGCGGAGCCAGGGGTCTGGGATGCCGCGAACATACAAATTGTTCAAGGGAATGCGCGTTCAACTTGGTTTGTCGGTCAGGCGGGCGGTTCGTATGCCTTCCGTTTGCGCGCTCTGGATTCCAATAATCAGCCGGAGCCCTGGCTAGCCGATGACGCGTTTGAGACTAGCGTTACCCTGCCTGTTACCTGCACACCGGATAGCTTCGAACCCGATGATAATCTAATCTTGGCCAGACTGCTGCCGTTGGGGGTCTGGGCACAGGGTAATCTGTGCGAGGCTGGCAACCCCGACTGGTTCCAGGTTAAAATTGAAACTGCCAGCGATTATTTTGTCAACGCCCCTTCACAGTCCGGCGGGGCCGCTGTGATGATCACAGTCTATGCGGAAGATGAGGAAACGCCGCTGGCGAGTGGGCAAGCTGCGGATGTGGGCCAGAACGCCCTCGTCCGCTTTTCGGCGGCGGTTGCAGGCAGTTATTACGTAAAAATTGAACCGCTAACCCCAACCCTGATGGGTACCGGGGCGGTGTATGGCCTACGGGTATCGGAAGCAAAGGATATTTTCTTGCCATTGGTGGTGCGCTGACCACGCCTAAGATGCCGTGGACACCGATGCGATCGGGAAACTTATCGAACGCCTCCGAGCAAGAACTGGAGTGGGGTGCGATTGGTGAAGCACCCCCCACTTATTAAATTCGGTAGTGGCTAAAATTGACTGGNNGTCAAAATTTACCACTACCTTAAATTCAATGGTCAGAATCACCCCCAACTCCATGCTTGTCTTAATCAGTAAAAACCAATCGCTCCTCTCAAATATGGGAGGAGCGATTGGTTCAGCGCGCCTTTTCCCCCATTAAATCATATGAACAGCTCCCTTTGGGCAAGCTCGCACACAAATTCCGCAGCCAATACACATGTTGGTGTAGGGATCGGGCATTTCAAAGGGTTCTTCCTGTTTCAATAACTTCCGCGGACAAGTTTGTGCGGCCTGGCAGATGCCTTTTTCGCATAATTCAGGTTGGCAGATTTGGTAGTTGATCATAGCAACTTGTTTGGGCATAACAGAAGTTCTTTCGGGCAAACCATAAATTGGCAAACAGGATGCGCCGTAACTTTATGGTGTTTAGATGAAAGAATGCTCAAAGAGTTACATAATTTTGGAATTTTCTATGCCCCCAAAGATTCGCATCACCGTCACTTTATTTGAGGTGTTTCCAAACCCGGAGCCCATACCGGCTCAAATAGATGGGGATATTTCGGTACAGCGGGTTTTCCGCTTCGATCTCGCTAATCATCCCGCGCTTTGCATCTGAACGATTACCGCAGAGCAACGTAAGAGAGCCGCCATCGCCCCCCGCCCCGTTAACCTTCCAGCCAATGGCCCCATGCTCACGCGCAATTTCAATGATACGGTCAGCATCTGCGCTGATTAAAGCCGGATGTAATCGACGTTGGGCTTCATGGTTATCCATCATCGCTTGCCCCAAAGCTTTGAAATCACCGGCATAGACGGCATCACGCGAGCGCGGTGCCGTCTCACGCAATTCTTGTAGATGTGCATTATCCGGTCCGGCATTCTCCATTGAGCGAATGACCATTTCGTGGGTCTGCGAAGAATGATGAGATTTACCCAGATAGATCAGCACGAGCCGACGCTCCAACTCCCACCAAATCGAGTTCGGGATTTGAATTTGTGAGACGGAAGCATAGGGATAGCTCGCCATCTCGATGTAATCGATTCCCCCATAGGCCGAACAAATTTGATCTTGGATACCGCATTGTTGCCCCAAGAGTTCTGTTTCGACTTTTTGGGCTGCCAGCGCTACCTCGTGGGGAGTCATCCGCCCTGGGGCAAGTGCATCCAAACCACCGATCAATGCCACGGTCACCGCCGCCGAAGTCCCCGTGGAGGCCCCTGCGGGCGCTTCGGAAAAGATCGTGACTTCGACGGCCAAATTCTCTGGGATGCGCATATACTCGATGGCAGCTTCGAGCAGGGGGTGGCGGTTCCAGCCATGTTGTGAAGAATGTTGAGCTGGATCTACTGCAAAGCGCTCGCCATAGTTCTCAGCGTTGATCACGATGCGGTTCTCCACCTGACCGGCATCGTAAACCGCAATCTGCACCTCCGCATACGGATAAACCCCAATGTTGAAAATCTTGCCGTGCTCAGCGAACCAGGTATCAGTCCAACCGCCGTTATCGCAAATACGGATCGGCGCAACAGAGTTGATGATGAAGTGGGGATTAGGTTTATCGACTGTTGGCATGATTGCAGGTATTTTATCCTAGAAGCCATTTAAAAGGTTTGACTGTCAAGCCGAGAAGTTGGAAAGTTGTTGGTTATGCAGACCAAACAACAATACCCCATTAATTTGACCGACAGTCAATGGAATCTTGCCAAAGAAATATTGTCAGAGCCAGGATCAAATAAAACGATCCAGGTTTGAATACTACGGCTTCTCCGGCAACCCAAACTGCTCGCGCTCCTCGATCGCAAATTGCACCTCCTGTCTGCATAAAAAGCGCAATTTGTGGTTGGGAAGGGTATAACATCCGCGTTTCCTACGGCCACTGCGGGCAAGTTTTGTAGCTAGGATCATACGGACCCGCCCAGGAGAGGTACAGGTTCCATTCATCCTCGCTCAAGTTGCGACCGGCGCGTTCGCAGATGTACTCGATCCAAGCTAGCGGATCGACATTCCATAGGTGAACCCAGGTATAGACATCGCCGACGGCGAAGTACTTGCCATCCGGGCTGTACTCGATGGAGATCGCCCAGATGTTATCCTGGTTCAAAGGCACCCCCAAAGGCTGGCCGAAAGTGGGTGATTCCGGGTCGGTATCCCAGAGCTGCAGCTTGCCATCCTGGATGGTGGCCGAGGCCAGGAATTTGCCGTCCGGGCTGAAGGCGATCCCGTAGACATCCTGCCCTTGGGCGACCATGGGCGGCCCGATGGTCTGGCCAAAATCCGGAGAGTCGGGGTCGACGTTCCACAAGCGGATAACGTCATCCCCCCCGGCGGAGGCCAGGATTTTGCCATTGGGGTGGAATTTTACCCGCAGAATCGATCTCGAATGTCCGCCCTGAAACTGCAAGATCAATTGCCCAAAATCCGGCGAGTCCGGGTCGGCATTCCACAATTGCATCGGTTCAAAGATTGAGGTACCGTTGTTGTATTCCCCCGAACCCGCATAAGCCAGGAATTGACCATCCGGGCTGAAAGCCAGGCCATCGCCCATATAACTGTTTGTATCCATTTTTATTATCGGCTTTCCGAAGGTGGGGGAAGCTGGGTCGACATCCCATAAATAGACCTTTTCTGTATAGGTCGCTGCTACCAAATGCCCATCCGGACTGAAAGCTACCTCACTAACACCCTCGTCTTCTCCTTGCAGGGGATCTCCCTGGGGCTGGCCAAAAGTTGGGGAGGCTGGGTCGACATCCCATATCCGAACGCTGCCATCCCAACTGCAGGAGGCCAGGCGGGTGCCATCCGGAGCATACGCCAACCCCGCAACCTCAGCGGTATGGCCGCGCAGCGCCTCCCCCAACTGCTGCCCATAACGGGGGGAATCTGGGTCAGCATCCCACAGGCGGATGGTGCCATCCAGTTCCCCGCCAATTCCACCCCCTTCGGTGGCACCGCCCCCTGATGCCAGGATTTTGCCATCCGGGCTGAAGGC
>DOTA01000064.1 GCA_003513015.1 Chloroflexota bacterium | reverse complement strand
TTTTTGATCGCGGATGTAACGGATAAAGGTATGCCCGCGGCCCTGTTTATGGCTTTCACCCGCAGTATTATCCGAGCATGTATGCACCAGGCATCTTCACCGGCCGAGGGCATCACCCTAACCAATTCGCTGATCTGTGAAGAATCAAGCCGCGGGTTGTTTGTCACCATGTTTTATGGTCAACTTAACCCCTCTACCGGCGATATTGTTTATGTCAACGCGGGTCATAATCCGCCTCTACTCTATCGCTCGGCCACAAAAACCTTAGAGCGATTGATGCCAACCGGCATTCCAGTGGGAATTGTTGAAGATTTTAAATATCAACAACATCGCCTCGTGCTAGGAAATGATGATTACCTGATTTGCTATACCGATGGGGTCACGGAAGCAATCAACCCTAGCGAAGAAGAATTTGGCATGCAACGTCTGGAAGAAATTGTGATTGCCAACTCCCATGTTTCTGCGAATGTACTGGCAGCCACCGTGGCCCAGGCGGTGATTGACTTTAGCCCTCCGGGCAAACAATTTGACGATGTTACCATTATGGTTTTAAAGCGCATCATCTGAGATTTACTCACCGTAGAAATTCCAAAAGTATAAAAGCCAAGATCACAGCTTACAATTTTGTCAAACACCCCTGAAAATGTCAAAAAAGTTTCCTATTCGGTGTTAAATCAGCCTTGTACGCATTCTATAATGCCCCCGGTCACAAATTGCGCCTCCTGCTAAAAAGCGCAACTTGTAACCTTGAAGGGTATAATTTCTATACTTGTGAATAAACCAAAGTGATGTTGATTTTCAGGATGGTAGAAGATGAGTCGAAACATTGGCATTTTGAACTATAAAGGCGGCACGGGAAAAACCACAACGGCCATTAATTTATCGGCCGGGCTGGCTTTGCAGGGTAAGCGGGTACTGTGCATTGATCTGGATCCTCAAGGCAGTCTGGCGGCTCAGTTAGGTTTGAAACCAACCCATACTTTGGTCGAATTATTTCAAGATGAGGCCACACTCGACGAGTGCATTTGCCCGGCCCGCGCTCGCCTGGATGTACTCCCGGGAAGCCGTAAACTGCTGGCTGTCGATGGTTTACTCTGGAACATGGAAAGCGCCTCGGCAGCCCGGCAGGTTTTAGCTGGCAAGTTGGATAGTGTCCGTAAAAAATACGATTACATCATCGTTGACTTTCCACCTTCGGCAAATAAGGTTAGCGAAAATGGTTTGATGATCGTCAATGAATTGGTGATTCCCATGCCCATGAGTTATCTGGCCTTGGTAGGCACTTATCAGGTGGTGGGCACGCTGAAAGCTATTAGCAAAATACCCAATCATCAGGTTCGCCTCTCCTGGATTGTGCCTACTCTCTTTGATGAGCGTTTGCGCAAAGACCGTTCCATTTTGATTAGCATGAAGCGTCAATTCCCGGGTCAGGTGACTAACCCCATTCGGAATAATGTGCGACTGGCGGAGGCCCCTGCCCGCCAAAAGACAATCTTCGAATATGCACCTCGCAGCCGCGGCGCGCAGGATTATGCCAAACTGGTCGAACTGATTGCCAACCAAATAGATGAGGAAGGTTAACCGATGCACCTCGCCCAAATTCTTCTTGAGAGCGGCGGCCCACTTCTGAAATGGATCGAATGGATTTCGATTCTTATCGAAATCCTGGCCATTTCCTGGATTTTCATTGGAATCTTTAGCAGTACGGCTCAGTATTTCTTAAGGTTGATGCGTAAATCGCACACATCGTTGGTGCGCTACACCGAATACCGACACTCCTTGGCTCGTACCCTCATGCTGGGTTTAGAGATTCTGGTGGCCGCAGATGTTGTCCGCACCGTGGCGCTGGAACCAACCTTTGAAAGCGTGGGGGTTTTAGGCTTACTAGTGGTGATTCGGATTATTTTGGGCTGGTCACTGGTGGTTGAGATCGAAGGCCATTGGCCCTGGCAACCAGCGCATGGGAAAAGTGATCAATCTGATTGAGCAAAAAAAGGACAGCTCGTAACCGGCTGTCCTTCGTTTTTGTCATCGGATAATCCCTTAATCCTCCCCCTAGTTATCACTATCAGCGGCTGCGCTCCCATACAACTTGCGGTGAACAATGCTCAAAGCGCGCACCTGCTCTACAGCGTGATACGATGAGCGCACCAACGGCCCGCTCTCGACCCAGCGGAAACCGATTTCCAGGCCAAAATCTTTTAACTCGGCAAATTCTTCGGGGGTGTAGTAGCGCTCAATCGGCAGATGCTGGCGGCTGGGCTGCAAATATTGCCCAATAGTCAGAATATCCACCCCCCAAGAACGCAGATCACGCATCGTCTCTTTGACTTCATCCATGGTTTCACCCAATCCCAGCATAATCCCGGATTTGGTGAGCACCTCCGGGTCCAATTTTTTGGCATTGCTTAAGGTGGCCTGTGTCCAGGCATAGTTATCTTGCGGCTGCACGGTTTTGAACAGGCGCGGCACTGTCTCTACATTGTGATTCAAAATTTCGGGGCGCGCTTCCATCACAATCCGCAAGGCCTCTGCGCTGCCCTTAAAATCCGGAACCAACACTTCGATCGAGCAACCCGGCTGCAACTCACGGATGCGCCGGATCACCATGGCGAAGATCGGCGCGCCACCATCCCGGCGGTCGTCACGGTTGACGGAGGTAATCACGGCGTGCTTTAACTTCATCTGCGCCACGGCTTGGGCCACGCGTTCGGGTTCCACCCAATCCAAAGGGGCGGGCGCGCCGCGCTTAATATCGCAAAAACCGCAGGTACGCGTGCAAACATCCCCGAGCATCAAAAAAGTGGCGGTTCCCGCGCCCCAACACTCTCCCAGGTTGGGGCACATGGCCTCTTCGCAAACGGTGTGCAGCGCTTTGGAGCGCATCAACCTTTGCACTTCTTCGTAGGTTTCACCCATGGGAGCCCGCACCCGAATCCAGGGCGGACGGCGCTTGGGGGTGGTGTCGATCTCTTCCGGGCGAACCCGGTCGCGGGTAGGTTCAAATGGCATGTTGACTCCTGAGATTTCGTTCAGCAAGGCTAATTCTACCGCTCTAGCCTATTTTTGGGCATAAGAAGAAAATAAGAGAACCTCGGTTTCTCTCAAAGACGAGTTTCTGTTAATCGGTAATTATTTTGGGGATGCGATTCAACTAGGAGATGGCTCTCACCCTCAGGCGGATGCCGTGCACCTCCACCACCTCCACGCGGGATCCCTTTGGGAGTGGTTCCGTACCCTCGGCAAGTTCTGCCGTCCAGAGTTCACTGGCCAACTGCACCTGTCCCGAACCAAAAACGGGAATATCTTGTTTGACAACCCCGATGCGCCCGATTAGCGCTTCTTGCCCCATACGGATGGGTGTTTTTTGCGCCCGGAGGGCAAAAACTAGCGCCACGGCGAAAACCCCGCCCGTTAACATCGAGGTGACCACGACCAGAGGAACGGAAACGCGTTGGAATTCAGGGGTTGCCGGTGAATTGAAGAGCACCAAGGCCCCGATGATCAGCGAAGCGATGCCCGCAATGGTGAGCGCACCGTGGGTGGGGGCCTTGAGATCGAGCACGAACAACACAAAGGCTGTCGCCGTGAAGATCAACCCAAACCAGTTGACTGGCAGCACCCCTAGGCCGTAAGCCGCCAGGGCCAAGGAGCACACGCCGATAAAACCCGCCACCCAACCCCCCGGACTGGAAAGCTCGATCAAAATTGCCTGCACGCCGATGCTTAACAGGATGAAAACAATATTGGGATTGGTGAGCACAGCCAGGAGTTGCTCAATTAAAGAAAGCTCCATCGTGCTGATTTCGGCGTTTTCGGTGTTGAGGGTGATCTCTCCGGCTACGGTGGTGACGGTGAACCCGTTGAGCTGGCGTAGCAAATCGTGAATGTCATTGGCGATAAAATCGATAAGCCCAATTTCAAGGGCTTCTTCGGCCGAGACGGCTTTGGCTTCTTCGATGGTGGCTTCAGCCAATTGGATGGCTTCGGGCGGGCGGTTGGCGGTCAGCGTGCGCACTTGCGCCCGAATGGCTTCTTTGAGCTTGGTCGAGATAGTTTCCCCCAAATCTTCCCCCTGCGATCCCACCGGGCTGGCGGCTCCGATGATGGTTTCGGGGGCCATGGCCGCAGCATGCCCCGCCAGGGTGATCACCGTTCCGGCGCTGCCCGCCATCGCTCCGCGCGGGGCCACATAAACCACAATCGGGATGGTGCTGCCGCGCAGTAGCGAAACCAGGGATTGCATCAGGTCGGTGCTGCCGCCCGGCGTGTTGATTTGCAAGATGATCAAATCGATATCACGCTGCTCGGCCCTTTGGATGCCGCGGTCGAGATATTCCACCCAACTGGGAGTCAGCGGGCCTTCCACCGACATCGCCAATACCTGAGGCTGGTCCGTTTGCGCCTGGGCCGGAAGCAGCGCAGGGAAGAGCAGNNAAAAGAGTCAGGAGCAGAAAAGAAAGTTTCTTCATGTTTGGGGAGTCAACAAGTGAACCCATCTATCAAAATAGGAACCTCACACCTGCATTGGATACCGCAGGTTTGAGGCCCTTACGGAGTTCGCCCGATGCTACGCAACCCTGCGACCACCTTTGAGGCTGCTTTGAAATTCACGAAGGGCCTCCCAGTTTTCGGCGGCGGACAGGGCAGCCTGCTCGGGCCAGGTGCTGGGATCGCCCAGACGGATACCGGCCTCTACCAGGATTTGCTTGAGTTCTGCGGGGTTGGACGCGGCTAATTGGGCATAGGTTTGGATGCCAGCCGCCCGGAGCGTTTCCTGAATTTTAGGGCCGATGCCCTCAATTTTGCGGAGATCATCCGGCTGGGGAGGGGCTTCCGGCAGTTTAGGGCTGGCCTGTGGCGCTTCAACCGGCGAGGGTGTTACCTTATCATCTTCCAAGGGAATTTCCACGCTGACGGGCGGAGCCTGTTTTTTGTTTTGCTGCTCGAGTAACCACCAGATGATCAGGGCTGCGATAACGCCTAATTTGACCCCCAGCCACCACCAGGAAAAACTTTTCTCTTCCCCTGAAAAAGGGTTGAATTTTTGGAACATGCCGCTACCTCCGTTTGAGAACCAGAATCATAGATTGCTTCCCTACTTTACATCAGATTCCCAGGGAAGGCAACCTTTTGCATTCCGTGCTTGACCATTAACCCGCCTCACGGTAAAATCTCTGCGCGTTCGCGGGAGTCGCCAAGTGGTAAGGCATCAGCCTTCCAAGCTGACATCCGCGGGTTCGAATCCCGTCTCCCGCTCTAAATTCAAAGGCTGATATTCCGGTTTTGGTAAAAAAAAGGGAATATCAGCCTTGAAGTTTTAATGAGATTCAATGCAAGTTTAGATGAATTTAGCGAGTTGAATGCCACCCCAAACGGCCAGCAATCCCAGAACGATTTGTAAGCCCAGGTTTGTCAGGGCCGGGGAAGTTTGTCCATTTTGGAACAACCCCATGGTCTCATAACTGAAAGTCGAAAAGGTAGTAAAAGCCCCCAACATTCCGGTAAAAACAAAGGCCCGCGCGGTATCGTTCAATAAACCGCGCGTATCCGTCACCCCGGCCAGAAATCCGATTAACAGACAGCCCACGATGTTGACCACAAAAGTCCCATACGGGAAGGGCGACCCCACTGTGAAGCGCCCCACCAGCAAGCCGGTAACATAGCGCAGGGAAGCGCCGATAAAACCGCCTAATCCAACAAATAATAATTTTATGAGCACAGGCTCTCTCGATTTACGGCTTTTTGCCGGAATGCACAAGGCGAGATTTTACCACGACTCTTGACCCCAACCTGATTGTTCGTTAAAATAGCCACCTATTGCCGAAGTGGCGGAACTGGCAGACGC
>DOTA01000547.1 GCA_003513015.1 Chloroflexota bacterium | reverse complement strand
ACTCATCTGGTACGCCACCGGGCAAATGCCGCAAATCCGGGCGGTGATATCGGGGACTTCTTGCAGGTAACGATCACGCAGAAAGCCTTCGAAAAAACGCGGCGGCTCGTAAATATCCACGCGGATTTCATCGACTTGGCCGTTTTTGACGCCAATATACAAACCGCCTTCGCCTTCCACGCGGGCCAACGCGGGAACTTCGATTCTCTTCATCATGGTTAATTTTCCTCCCCGGCTAAACGTTCAGCCGCAGCCTGGAAGGCGGGGGCACAATTGCTGACGTGCGATAGCAGGCGGCGCGTCTCGCCGGGATAGCGCTCCATGGATTGCAGCAGCGGCACCAGCGAGTCGAAATTGCCTAGCACCGTGGGGCCAAAGCAGCCGTAACAGCCGCGTCCCACCGAGGGGCAAATACCGCCACATCCGGCCTGTGTGTGCGGCCCCAAACAGGGGATGTCCTGCGCGACCAGCACACACACCGTAGTGCGCTGCTTACATTCCAGGCAAACGCTGTATTGGGGCAAATTAGGGCGGCGATTCTGCAAGAGGGCCGAGATCACTTCCAAAACCTGGGTTTTATTCACCGGGCAGCCCCATAATTCTAAATCGACACGAATATGATCCGAAATCGGGGTGGCAGTCGCTAAAAAGTCGAGATATTCAGGGTGTGGGTACACTACTTCGGCATATTCTTTGGAATCAGCTACATTTCGTAAGGCTTGAATCCCTCCCGCGGTAGCGCAGGTTCCCAGGGCCACCACCAAACGGGCTTGCCGCCGAATTCCTTTGATGCGCTCGATCTCATGCGGGGTAGTCACGGAACCCTCCACCAGGGCCACATCATAGGGGCCGGGCTGCATAGCACTGGTCGCCTCCAAAAAGTAGGCAATCTCCACGGCCTGCGCCAGATCCAAAATTTCATCTTCCAGGTTGAGCAATTGCAACTGGCAGCCATCGCAAGAAGAAAATTTGTAAACCGCAACGGATGGTCGTGAAGCGCTCATTAGAATTCCTCCACGTTGAAGAACTGCTCAAGGGCATCAAAGCGGAACACTGGGCCATCTTTGCAGATGAAATACGGCCCCAACTGGCAATGGCCACACGAACCCTGGCCGCATTTCATGTTGCGCTCCAGCGAAACATAAATATGATCGGCGGGCACGCGCCGGGCCAACCCTTCAAACACCACAAAGCGGATCATGATTTCAGGGCCACAGGTCAGCACGGCACTGTTGGGCGCATCCATACGGAAGCGGTAAAACAGCATCGGCACCACGCCCACCTGCCCCAGCCAATCTTCATCGGCGCGGTCCACGGTGGTCACCACCTGCACGCCCTGCGCCTGCCAGGCCTCGTATTCGGCGGTGTAGAGCAAATCTTTGGGGGTACGCGCGCCATACAGCACGTAAACTTTGCCGTAATCGGCGCGATGGTTCAAAATATGGTAGATCACCGGGCGCAACGGGGCCAGCCCAATGCCGCCCGCAGCAATAATGACATCTTTACAGCATAGCTCATCCATAGGCCAGGGCGCACCAAAGGGGCCGCGCAGCCCGACCACATCGCCTACACGCAAGCGGCTGACGGCGCGGGTCACATTGCCCACAAAGCGGATGGTATGTCCGATGTGGGCGGGGTCTGCGGGATCGGAGCTGATCGAGATGGCGGCTTCGCCGTAACCGGGAAGATACACCATGTTGAATTGTCCCGGCAAAAAGCGGTATTTGGCTTGCATTTCCGGATTTTGGAAGTGCAACCAATATGTAGAAATTCCCTCGGCCTCGGGGGTAATCTCGACCACCTCGGCCCAATGGGGAGTCAGAGGTGCTGTTTCGCGCACCGCGGCGGGTTTCTTTATTGTGTTCATGCGCTCGCTCCCTTCCGAAAGGCAGGGATTTCCTCGGTTAGGTCGATGCCAACCGGGCACCAGACAATGCAGCGCCCGCAACCCACACAGCCCAGGCTACCCCATTGTTCTACCCAGGTGCCCAGTTTGTGGCTAAGCCACTGGCGATAGCGCGAATGGATGGTGGGCCGAGTATTGCCACCAGCCTGATAGGAATACTGGGGGTTGAAGCACGAATCCCAGACACGCTCGCGTTTAGTGGTGGTGCTCAGTAAATCGGAGCTATCCACCGTATCCCAACAAAAGCAGGTTGGGCANNGGCGCGCTCCAGGCCGCGGCTGGCGGCTTGCAGTACGAAGGCGCTGGCTGCGGCGACCTCCAACCCGGCGAGCACGCTGCGACCGACCTCAGAACCAACTTCGATGAGAAAAACATTGTCCAACTCGGTGAGCGAAAGGTCGAAACCCTGCCCTGCCTTGGGGCCAGTATCCATCGAGGTGCAGAAGCAAGCCCCGGCGGGGTGCATACAATTGACCGCCAAAATGAAGAGATGATTGCGACGCGCGTTGTAAATGGGATCGGTAAAATCCTCGCGGATGAAAATGCCATCTTGAATTTGGATGGCAGCCAGTTCGCAGCCGCGCACCCCAATACAGGCGATTTTGGGCTGTTCCGCTTCGGGGAGT
>DOTA01000480.1 GCA_003513015.1 Chloroflexota bacterium | reverse complement strand
AACGGTGATATAGAAATTGGTGCCATCGTTCAGGTTATCGTAAGGATCATCGGGGGTGGGGTCTTCACTCAAATTTTGGCTGCTGACCGTCCCCGGGGTCAAACCATCCACCCGTAGGTTCATTTGAGAAATTTCGCGGGCAATGATCTGAACGCTACGTGAGCCAGATTTTTGATCCGTGAGTTCCAGCAGACGTTCGGGCATTATTGAGTTGGTGGGTAAAACCACCACCGGGAAATGCGCCGCGGGGATGGCGCTATCACTCGGGGTGAGCGTCAGCGTGGCAAACTGCCAAGAGCCATCGGCTTCGAGGCCCTCCAAGTTGGCAGCAACTTCAATGGTTTGCTGCCCACCGGGGGCCAGTTCGAACGTCTGGGGGGTTACGGTGATCACCATCCCCACGGGGGCAAAAATATCGGCTGTCCAGGTAACGGTGGTATCCAATGTGCTTTGAACCGTCCGCTCCCAATCACAGAAGGTCAGGCACTGCCCATTAGCCAGCGAGGCGAGATTAAGCGTGGCAGGATCGCCGCCCAGAGCAGGGTTGGCCGCCAAATAGTTGGCTTTGGTTTCGTTAAGCACCAACCCGGCTTTGGCCGCCTGGAAGAGATCAACGCGCCCGCTGCCCATATCGAAGGAGTCAGCCGGGGTACTGGTATCTTCCTTCCAAACCAGGGAATTGGCCGTGGTAGTCAGCGCCGATTCGATTTCGGCGGGGGNNGTAATGCTGGGGAGTGTAACCGGCTAAAATATCCACGCCGGGAGCGGTGATATTGGGTTTAACGTAATTAGCGCCACCCTGGATGGTAGGGCCGCGCGAACTGAAGCTGCCCATATTATCGGGAAAGATATTGGGGTTGGGGGCGATGACAGCCTGCCCATCTGTGAAGCTGATCACCACATCAGGGTGATCGGCAATTTGCTGGCGCAGGGCTGATCCCAGTTCGTAGCTGACATGCACCGAGGGAACCGAATGCGAATCTGCCACAATCCCGCTATCTGTGGCGGAGTTCGCCAACACCATGCCACCTGCGCCGCCCGCTTTTACGTTGGCGCTTTTATCTACGCGGGCATTCTCACCGCGTTCGCAGAGCACCACCTGATTGGCCGTAAACGTGCCCGTCGTAAAGGGATTTAAGCAGAGCCGCCCGTTAACGCCAGTTGAATCTGTGTAATTGGCTGCATCTACAAATGCCAAATCATGCACGCCAACGGTCATCGAGGCGCCATACATATCCATAGGAATCGTCAGGGTAGGCGTGATGGTAATTTCGCTCAAGAAAGCGCGATTGCTGGTGCTGGCACCTACGGTAGTGATCCAAGGCGCATCGCCAGGCGAACCCACGGTAGCGGGCTCCGGCCCGCTATTGCCCGCCGAAGAGGCCACAAAAACGCCGGCATTGCGGGCATTCAAAAAGGCCAAGGCCGAAGCCTCTTGCCAGGGATCCCTCGAAACACTACCAATCGAGTAGTTGATTACATCCACACCATCGGCCACGGCTTTATCAATGGCGGCGACCAGATCGGAGGTCAGGCCCCCGTAAGGGCCTAAGGCTTTGTAGGCGGCCACGTAAGCGCGCGGGGCCATCCCCGACATGGTGCCGTAAGAGTGGCCTAACATGGTGACGGGTACATTTTCATTCCCGGCGGCGGTGGAGGCGGTGTGCGTGCCGTGGCTGTGATCATCACGGGCCGAGTTGAATAAGCCATTGTAGGTTCCCAGCGCGGCGATGTAAGCATCCAAAAAGTGCTGGGCACCGATCAGCTTGTGGTTACAAATCAGCCAGGTGGTGCCGTCATCGGGGCGTTGACAGTAGCCCCCCCAATAAGCGGGTGGCGGGGCATAGGAACCATCATCTTTGAACGAAGGGTGCTCAGGCCAAATGCCGGTATCGATGATGCCTACAATCACGCCTTCACCTTTGGTGCCGGGCAAACCCCCGGTGGCGCTGCCATCCCAAATGGCGGTGGCACCAATGAAGGCTGGGGTGGTGTCGGTTGTGGGGAAATGCCATTCATCCCGCAGGACAGAAATCACGCCCGGCAGTTTGGCAACTTGTTCGGCTTCCGTTTCCGATAGCTCCACCGAGATGCCATTTAGCGAGGTACGGTATTGATACATCGCGGCTACCGGGCGGTTGAATTCAGCGCTCATCGCTGAAACCAAACGATCTTGTTTTTGCGCCAGATAGGTTTGATATTGCAGGCTGGCAGGGCTGTGGATGTCTAAACGCTCTGCGCCGGTAGACTGTGGACTGGTGGCTGCGATTCCCTGAATGCCGCCCTGGTAGCTGGCCAGAGGCGGATCGGCAAGTTGGATGATGTAGGTATTGGGGGTGGGGAGTTCCCGCACCGAGGATTTGTAGCTGGCCCCTTGGTCGGGCAGAAGGGAAACCGGATTTGAGGTGTTTCCATTAATTTGAGGGGATCTATTTTCCTGTGCTAACACCACGGTGGTCACAATTAGCATAGAAAGGATCAGGGAAGAGAAAATAACCAAACGGCGTTTTTTCATCTACGAGAACTCCTTATACTTACATGAAGACTTTAATCATTGTTTTTTCTGGCTTTACAAGCCAAACAAACCACATGATAATTAGCCAGACTAACCAAATCGTCACCAGATCGTCACCAAATGCAAACACCCCAAACGTTCCAGTGAAATTTACACTCAATTTATTCGGCGCATTTTCTGCGAAAAATCAGCTTGGTAAAGAGATCGCTTTCCGCGACGATAAAGTGCGCGCCTTATTAGCGTACCTAGTGGTTGAGCGCAGCCGCCCTCACCGACGCGAATCGCTGGCAGAATTGTTCTGGGGGCAATCACCCGAGTCACGCGCCCGGCAAAGCCTGCGCATGGCGCTAACCCGCCTGCGCCAAAGTTTGGACGAAGTACCATCTTTCTTAAGTGTGACACGCCAAACCGTGCAAGTTCAGTTGGACCCTGATCTGCATGAAATCGATATCATGACATTTGAACAGCTTGTTGCCAAATGCACCCCTGATCAGGCTCGTGATCTGAATCAAAATCCATTTGTGCGGGATTGGATGGAGAAAGCAGTGGTGCTCTACCGGGGGAACTTTTTGGCCGGGCTGACCCTTCCCGACAGCCCGCAATTCGATGATTGGTTGATGTTAATGCAAGGGCATTTTGAACAACAAGCGCTCACCCTTTTAGACACGCTCGCGGAAGATGCCCTCTCGAACCGGCAACTCGATGCCGCCGGACGTTATGCGCAACGCCAATTGGAAATCGTTCCCTGGTTAGAAAACGCTCACCGGCAATGGATGCGGGTTTTCGCGCAACGTGGGCAGTGGCAAAACGTTCAGCAACAATATCAAATTTGTGTCCAAATTCTGGCAAGCGAATTAGGCGTCGAACCTGAACTGGAAACGCTTCACCTTCTGGAAGAAATTAAGCTAAGAAAATCGCAACCCCAAAAAACAGGCAATCAAGTTCAAGCACCGATCATTCCCGAAGTACCGCATAACCTGCCACAAATCCACACGCCATTTTTTGGACGCGAATCCGAACGTGGCAAATTGATCCGCGCATTGCTCGATGATCATTTTTCGTTGGTGACGATTGTGGGTCCCGGCGGCGTAGGAAAAACCCGCCTCAGCACAGATATTGCCCGGCATATTCTGTACCAGCCAGCTTTCTCCGATGGAGTATGGTTCGTGCAATTGGATGGGTTGCGCAAAGATGATGCCAACCTGTACGAAGCGATTGCCAGCACAATTGCTACCACCCTGGATATCGAATTGCTCAAACCGACAGATCCGCATGAACAACTTTTTGAGGTGCTACAATCCCGTAAAATGCTGCTGATTCTGGACAATTTCGAACAATTAATCAGTGATGCGGATGACGGGGTCGATTTTGTGCTCGATCTGCTCGAACGCACTTCGCAAATCAAAGTAATGGCAAGTTCACGCCGGGCCTTGAACGTTCAAATGGAAGCCGTGATCACGCTGGATGGCCTGCCCGTGCCTCCAAGCGCGGATGAAAGCGCTTATACCTACAGCAGTGTGCAATTATTTGCCGAACGGGCGCAGCGTGCCAATCAGCATTTTGTCCTCGATGCCGGAACTTTGCCCGAGGTGGTGCAGATTTGCCAGCTCATGGAAGGCGTGCCCTTAGGCTTGGAATTGGTAGCCGTGCGCCTACGAGAGATGAACTGCCAACAGATCATCCAGGCTTTACATACCAGCTTAGACCTGCTCAGAACCCGTTTACGAGATTTGCCCATGCGCCATCGCAGTTTGCGAGCTGTTTTCGACTGGTCCTGGTCGCTGCTGACAAAAGATGAGCAGCGCGTCTTGACGGAACTGTCCGTTTTTCGTGGCAGCTTTAGCCTGGTGGCAGCCCAGGCAGTCACCCTGTCAAATCCTGAATTTGTGTATGCCCTGATTGGGCACTCCTTGATCCGGGTCAATGCCGGGCGGTACAGCCTGCACGAGTTAATGCGCCAGTTTGCCGCAGAAAAACTAACGCAGGCGGAGGCCGTTTTAGCCAGGCACAGTCACTATTATTTAGCATTTATCACAGCCAGGGCCGATCTGCTCATCCGCCAGAATCTCGCCCAAGTCACTGATGAAATTCAAAAAGAATGGGAGAACATCCATCAGGCCTGGGATACGGCGATCAACACTCAGAACATTCACCTGCTTCAAGCAGCGCTTACCGGGCTGGGGCATTATCTGCGCAATAGTGGCATGCTTTGGTTAGGCGAGAAACTTTTTCAGGGAGCAACAGCTTACATCGCAGGCGAAATTAAGCGTATCCCGCCACCAGAACGGGCGATCTGGAACCAATTGCTCGGGCAACTTCATTTAGAACTTGCGCGCTGTATGTTCTGGAGCGCCCAATATGAAACCTGCATCTCAAATGCGCATCAGGTTGTGAAGATTGGGGAAATTTTAGGGAATGGTAGTCTGACCGCCGGGGGGATGCTCGAAGGGGGAAGAGCCTACTGGCGTTTGGGAGAATACGATCTGGCCCGTAAGCAACTCGAAAACGCGCTAGAACTTTCGCCCGAAGACCCCTGGCTCAGGGTGCAAACCCTGAATTCATTCGGAAACCTCTATATTGTCCAGGGCCAGGTGAATGAAGCCACGGCCTATTATCAGCGTGCGCTCGAACTGCAAAAGGAAACCGATATCTGGAGCAATCGAGTGCAGGTGCTCAATAATCTGGCGACCACTTTCGCCTATCAAGCACGTTTGAAACAGACAGTTGCCTTGCTGAATGAAGTGCTGGCGACTTCGAAACAGTTTAACCAGCAATTTTTCCAGGTCACCATTTACCACAACCTCGGATTAGTCTACAGCGAAATCGGGCAATACGCGCTCTCAGAAGAGAATTTTGAACAGGCGATCCTGCTCTCTCATAAACTTCAAAACCGTCAAATTGAAGCCGAAATTTGGTTGGGCCTGGCGCAACTCTTTCGCCGCCTGGGGCAATTTGAGCGCAGTCAGGCACATTTGGAGCAGGCCTTTTCACTTTGCCGCCAATTTGGGGAAAAGAAAAGCGAAAGCGAAGCGCTGATGCAGCGCGCGTTGCTCGATCACGCACTTCACCGGTTTGATGAGGCCTTAGAAAGCAGCCTGCAAAGCCTGCAAATTGCCAGAGAACTCGGCCCGAGCGAATTAGATACCGCTGTTTTTATCACAGTCGGATATTGCCATCTGGCGCTTAAGAATTTTGATGACGCCAAAGCAGCCTTTGAGACCGCGCTTGAGTTTACTGAAAATTTAGGTAATCCGCTGACGGCCGCCGAAGCCCTTGCCGGCTTGACACAAATTCCTTTAGCGCAAAGTGATCTCAACGAGGTCAGCTGCCTGATCGAGAAATGCTGGCAGCATTCTCGGGAACGCGATAATTTGATGGGGACAATTTTGCCTTACAATCTCTATTTAGCATTATTCCACGCTTTTAGCGTGCTCAACGACCCTCGGGGTGAGCGTATCTTGCAAGAAGTTCAATTACTCATCCGCACACAAGCGGAAACCATCGCGGATTTGGAAATGCGAGCCATGTTTTTAGATCAACACGTTTGCAACCAATTGCTTAATTTGGGTGATACTCTTGAGAAATCCGTCTAAGTATTTGTCGGAATGTTGCTTAAATTCAGACCTCCGAGATTTGCTCAAAAACCGTAGATTTTGGCGTTCGCGCCGTAAAATCTCGGAGGTCTTTTTCAAAGTACTTTCCGGAGTCTACTTAATCACATCGTCTTGACTTGAGTCATACCGATAAACGATGATCGTTTGTGAGCAAGAGATTTCAGAAAGTCACTGGATTTGAAAGAGGTAACAATGTTTGAATTCCTGATGAGCAAAAAACGCAAATCTATGGTCATCACAATCATGGCTAAGACTTATGAGATCGACAAAGTTGATAGTCAGTTGGCTTTTTTTTCTAAATCGGTAAATGGACTTCAATTGTTATTGACTAAGCCGCTACAAGAGGGGATTGGAAAAGCCACTGTTGATGGAAAAGAAATCTCCAGGGGAGAAATTTTCAAGATTCCCATATCACCTTTCCTATTTTGGATTCTTCCGGTCGGGGAAGTTGCAAGAGAATATGGGAAATCCTATACGGTAAAACTGGAAGGTTTTATCGATATCAACAGTAACCCGTTGAAAACGAAGATTTTTCGATTCAAAACCAACCCGCAGCGTAAACCAGACGAAAAATACGAAGCGCATGACTCCATCGCGCTTAACGCTGCCAGGGAAGGCATTGTGCTTCTGAAAAACGATCAGGGCATATTACCGCTTACGCCAAATGCCACGCTCAATATTTTCGGAGCGGCACAGAACCAGTTCCGTTCGTCAGCCTGGGGCGCAGGCGCAATTAATCCACGCTGGTCTCCCAATTTCTGGCAGGCGGTCCGGGATCACAGTTCTTTTAAAGCCAACGCGGAATTGAAAGAGTTGTATGCATTCGGGCAAGAGATCATCCTGTCTGAAGAAATCCTGCAACGAGCAAAAGCACAAAATGATACGGCGATCATCATGCTCACCCGCCCTTCGGGGGAAAATTTGGATAATAAGCCGATCAAAGGTGAGTACTACCTGACAGACCAGGAAACCGAAATGATCGATGCCGTTTGCGCGGTTTTTGAAAAAACGGTTGCGATCCTCAATACCGGCTATCCGATCGATATGCGTTGGACGCAAAAATACAACATCCAGAGCATTCTCTATACGGGCTTTCCCGGTATGCTAGGCACTTATGCCCTGATGGAAATTCTGGACGGAAGAACAAATCCATCTGGCAAACTCCCTGACACATGGAGTTGGGATTACTATGATGCCCCCACCAGCAAGAACTTCATCAATTTTCAGGAAGGCGAGGACGTTCCTGTCGAGTTCCAAAAAGCCGTGAAGCTTTATTACGAGGAAGATATCTATGTAGGCTACCGTTATTTTGATACCTTCCAAAAAGATACGGCCTATTGCTTTGGGCATGGCCTGAGCTACACCAACTTCGGCATAGTTTGTGATGCGTGCAGCTACGATGATGAGAAATTATCGTTGGCAATTACGGTTACAAACACGGGCAAGGCCGCCGGGAAGGAAGTCGCCCAAGTCTACGTCCATACGCCGGATGGAGAATTGGAGAAACCTGAACGCGTACTGGTTGCTTTTGAAAAAACCAGGTTGCTTACTCCGGGAGACTCTCAAAATATCCACATCGAGATCGAGAAGAAACGGTTCGGGAGTTATGCTACAGAAAATGCAAATTGGATCCTTGAAGGAGGTTCATATCGAGTTTATTGCGGTAATTCCCTCAAAACCAGCCAGCAGGTATTCAATTTTGAACTTCCTGGAACAGAGACCTTGAAAACCTGTCAATCTTGTGGCGCGCCGGTGGAAAAACTGGAGCTATTGACCAAGACAAAACCAGAAGTGCAAGGGAACCAAAGTGGCATTTTCGAGTATAGCAATACCTTCGGAAAGCACGGCAAGAAAAAGATTTTCGATAAACCACAACTACCCAAATATACAGGCGAACGGATCACATTCGATCACTTGAAACAAAACCCATCCCTGTTGGATGCCTTCGTTGCCCAGATGACAGACGAAGAGCTTTGCCGTCTCTCCGTTTGTGGCGGGGCAAATTGGGCGCCCTGGCAGGATGGCA
>DOTA01000039.1:3060-6864 GCA_003513015.1 Chloroflexota bacterium | reverse complement strand
CCCGAATCCACGGCCATCACCAGCTTGTCCACAGTGACTTGCCCGGTTTCAGTATCCACCGTGACCTCGGCGAATTGCGCGGCAAAGGGCGGCGGCGAAACCGGCGACATATATGAGCCAATCCCCATAATCTGTTCCTGATTCTCATGGTGCAGGGAATTGTAGGCAATTTCGCGCAAGGTCACGGAGCGTCCATCGGGCGCGCTGGCTTTACGGTCTTGAAGTCGTATATCCGTAGACAGGTAAACAGGTACATTCGTCTCCTTACCTAACATATCCGCCGCCCGCGCCCTAATCCGTTCCGCAGCTTGTTCGGCAGCCTTGACGACCGCCGCCCCCGAAATATAGGTGGTGCTGGAAGCATACGCCCCCTTATCAAAAGGCGTGAAATCCGTATCCGAGGAGTACACCAGAATATCTTCGACTGGGCAACCCAAAACTTCGGCGGCCATCTGCGCTAGCACAGTATCCGACCCGGTTCCCAGGTCGGTGGCACCCACCAACAGGTTGAATGAACCGTCATCATTCATCTTAATCGAAGCACCACCCATATCCAGATAAGGGATCGCCGTGCCTTGCATTACCGTCGCGACGCCAATGCCCTTTCGGCGTGCTGCGTGCGACGTGCGGGGAATGGACGCACTTCGCACATCGGACATCGCACGCCAAGATAAATTGCCAAATTTTTGATCCCAACCGATAGCCGCGGCCCCCTGACGGANNGTATTTTTCAAACGAAATTCCAGCGAGTCTATCCCCAGGGCACGAGCAATCTTTTCCATATGGCGCTCCAGAGGCCAATATCCCTGCGGAACGCCGTAGCCGCGATAAGCCCCGGAGGGCGGGCGATTGCTGTAAACTATATCGGCATAAAAGCGGATGTTGGGATTCTGGCGGTATTTGCCATCCCCCACATACAAGGCCATAGCTTTGTGCCCGGTGTTGCCCGTAACTGTGAGGGCATGCGCACCGTTGGCCCCGGTATCGCTGAGGGCGTACATGGCATTAGCGGTGATGGTGCCATCTTTTTTGACGCCGGTTTTCAGGCGCACAATCATTGGATGACGTGAGCGCGCCGCAATAAATTCTTCTTCTCGGGTGTATTCAAACAAAACCGGGCGGCCCGTGGCAATCGTCAGGTGGGCGGCTACATCTTCGGCCAGCACCTCCTGCTTGCCGCCAAAGCCGCCGCCAATGCGCGGCTTGATGACACGGACGCGCTTAATGGGCAGTTGCAGCACCGGGGCCAAAATGCGGCGCACATGAAAAGGCACCTGGGTGGAGGTGCGAATCACCAGGCGGTCGTCTTCATCCCAGTATGTCACTACGACGTGCGGCTCAATGTGAGCCTGCTGCACCTTGGGGACTTCATATTCGGCCTCGAAAATCTGGTCGGCTTCGGCAAAACCCTGCTCGACGTCGCCAATATCAATGCGAATTTCAGCGGCCAGGTTTTTGCTGGGGTCCGAATCGGCAAAATTGACGTATTCGGGTTCATCGTGGAGGATCGGCGCGCCGGGCTTCATGGCCTCACGCGTATCCAGCAAAACCGGGAGCAGTTCGTATTCAACTTCGATCAGGCCCAGGGCTTGTTCGGCAATTTCGAGGGTTTCGGCGGCGACAAAAGCCACGCGGTCCCCCACAAAACGGACTTTTGTATCGAGCGAAAAGCAATCCAGCGGGCCGGGGATCGGGTCGGATTGCCCGGCAGTAGAGTAGGCTACGCGGGGAAGGTCTGCGTGAGTCAGAACAGCAGCCACACCGGGGAGCGCCCGCGCTTTGCTGGCATCGATAGATTTGATGCGGGCATGGGCGTGGGGGCTTNNACTTTGATTTCGGGTTTGCCCACAATTTGGTAAGGGGAATCCTTTGGGGTCGCGACTACCTTTGGAGGAGCACTCACTTGCAAATCCGGTAAATCAGTCATAGGGGATTGGGTAATCGGGGCAGCAAAATCAGCCTCACCTGTCAAGTTCCCAGGTTCCCAATTTACCAAATCGCCATTCGTTTCTCCTCGCATCACCGCGGCGGCGCGCAGCACAGCTTGAACAGGTTTCAAATATCCGGTGCAACGGCAGAGCACACCGGATAGCGCCTCGCGTACCTGAGCTTCGCTGGGAGTTGGGTTTGCAGCCAGCAGATGTTTGGCCGCCAAAATTTGGCCGGGGGTGCAGTAACCACACTGGATAGCACCGGTTTCGNNAGCGTTCACAGGATTGCCATCGAGCAAAACGGTATCAGCGCCGCTCAGACCGCCTTCATCACCGAATTTTACGCCATACAAGCCCAGAGAGCGCAGGGTTTTTAGCAGTTTGTCGCCGGGAGCGACTTCAAGCGAGTGATCAATACCGTTGATAGTGAGCTGAATTTTCATGGAATACTCCTAAAATCTGCTATCAAGACAGCGCCGAACCAACGCGGCGGCTACAGCACTACGATATGCGGCGCTGGCCCACTGATCGGCAGCTTCGTGATAGGCGTCGCGGGCCGCGGCTTCAGCGCCAGCAGATTCGGGGCCATCCATGGCCAACAAGGGAGCGCTGCCATAGCCACCGAGGGCTACGCGCGTGCGCCCAGATGGCCATTGGGCGCACGCAGCACAGACAATCGGCAAATCCGCTGGGGTGCGGGCGACGTATTCGTAGGCGAACTTGATATTGCTGGGAATGATGATTTTAGTGATCAGATAACCGGGTTGGAGCGCGGCCCGCAGCGGGAGAAAATCACCCAGGCTTTGGGTCTCTTCGCCAGGCAGAATGTTTAGTTCAGCAGCCAGAGCTAACAGCGCGGTGGCAAGTGGAGAGCGTCCATCCGCAGCGACCAGGGTTCCGGCAACGGTGGCAACCTGTCGCAGGTTATAGGTGGCTTGATGGCGGATAGCAGATTGGAGGGCCGCATCTTCTTCAAAATCGAGCAGTTGCTGTAAGGTGAGGGTGGCGCCGATATGCAGTTTTTTGTCTTTTTCCGCGAGGGTGTTCAAACCCAGAGCTTGCAGATCCACTACGGAAATGGGAGTTGGCGAGGGTTGATTCAGAGAGGTGCCTCCACCCAGGGGAACGGTAACTACTCCAGGTCGGGCCAGCAGTTCCAGGGCTTCTTCGAGGGTTTCTGGTCGGTGATATTCGACAATCATTGGTTTACCTCCTCTTCCGGATAAACTTTCCAGCCAAGCGCCTCCAAATCGGCATTTTGGAGCATTTCATCGGGCACATTCACCAACACCGCGTCGGCTTCGGCCAGTAGTTCACCCTCGGGGCCAAAAACGCTGGCGACCGAAGTGGCCGAGCGGCGCTTACTTCTTATGGCATGCGCTACCACCCGGATGGGGGCATCAATGGGTACGGGTTTGCGGTAATTGACGCTTAACTTGGCCGTAAACATGAAACGAGGGTCTTCAGCCGGTCCCATGTGTACCCGCCCCAGGGCTTCATCGACAAGGGAGGCCACGATGCCGCCATGCACAATACCCGGATAACTCTGAAACTGGGCCGGAACCGTGGTCTCGATGGTGACTTCGCCTTCGGCGGTTTCGTAAAAACGCAGGTGCAAGCCAAATTTATTTTCGACGCCACAGACAAAACAATGGCGAGAGTTAGGTTGAAGATTTCTCATTGAGTACCATCCTGTTATTAGGCTGAGGCAATTATACCCCGTTGACAACCCGAGTGTTTCCGATATAATCCCAAACACCCTAACTGCCCGCGTAGCTCAATGGATAGAGCGCCTGACTTCGAATCAGTAGGTTGGGGGTTCGAGTCCCTCCGCGGGCACCAATATATAGGGGTTTGTACCACAAAAACCACC
>DOTA01000039.1:0-2968 GCA_003513015.1 Chloroflexota bacterium | reverse complement strand
TGACCGCCTTCTTTGTGCCGATGACGGCATTAACCGGCTTGATGGTTCTGGATGCCGCCTTGTTGCCGTTTCCCCGGGTGCTGCCTGCCTATGCCGAAAACACCGTTCTGGCGCTAGCGCTGGTGGCGATTATCTGGTTTGCCTACCAATTCCCGGAACGTTACCCGCAACGCAAATGGGAAATGCGCATCCTCCTGACGCTCAGCATGATTTTCCTTTTGTGGGAAGCGGTTTTCATGGTTTATCGTTACGTTTCCCTTTTTCGCGATGGAAACGTTTTCAACCGCTTTCCGCTCGACGCGTACAGTCTGCCAGTTGTCGTGCTCTTTGTGCCGGTCGCCTTCCTGCGCCAAGCGCTGGCAGCAGACCCGCGCCCGGTTGCCTGGTGGCGCAAACTGTGGCAGCCTGAGGGCAAAGGCGTTCGCGGGGCGCGCAACTTCGCGCTGGTATTTACCGTTCCGGTGGTGGTGGGGATTATCAGTGTTTTACTCAACTTCGGACTTCCGTTTGAATATTTTAATGCCGCCATGTCCGTCGGCATTCTGCTCATGTTATGGTTGTTTGCCAATAACTACGTCAACTTCATCCCCGGCAGTGTGAGTGTCGCCTCCAGGCTGTCCATCATCATGCTGACCCTCTTCCTGGCGCTGATCGGCACGGTGGGCTGGCTGATTGCCCCATCTCATATTGCGACCTTCCAACCCGACTTGCGCGACCACCAGACGCTGCGTTTCACGCCCAACGCCACAGGGGGATACGATGTGAGCCAGGCGGATTTTCACTTCGAGCGCGCGCTGGGTGAGAAGGTGAGCGACCAAAACCTGGACGAGAATGGCAACCAACGGGTGGCGTTCATCTTCCCTTTCTACGGNNGCCCGCGTCCCAACCCTCTTCCCGCTGAAGATCAGCCTGGCCCCCGACCCTGCCGAGGCAGACAGCGGGCTGTATATCCGCCGGGAACCCGATCAATTGATCGTCACCTGGAACCGGCTGTTGGCCGATCAGCCGGAAACGCACTACACCTTCCAGGTCATTCTGTATGCGGATGGAAGCTTCGAGTTCACTTGCAACGGCTTGCCTCAGCCCATTCTCTTCAGTGCAGATTCCACTCCCTGGCTGCGCGGCGTGGTGGCCGGGCGCGGCGAGCCGTTGCATGAACCGCCCGCCGGCGTGGACGAATCCGCCGATTTGATCGCCATTTCCCGCGCGGGTGCAACCCCCTTGCTGGAAAATTACCTGTTAGCCTTTCGACGCTACTTGCACGCCTTCATGCTGCCGGTCGCCTGGGTCATCGTTGGCGGCAGTCTTTTGCTCTTGTTGATCATCCCGCTTGTACTGCATGCCTCCATTGCCCGACCACTCGAAGCGCTGACCGCCGGGGTGCGGCGCATGGGAGCGGGCGAGATGGACATTACCATCCCTATTCAAACTGAGGATGAAATCGGCTTTCTAACGGGGGCGTTCAACACCATGAGCGACGCGCTGGACGACCAGGTGCGCAACCTGGAAACGCGCGTCGCCGACCGCACCAGGGAACTGGATGAGGCCAATACCAGCCTGCGCGCCGAGATGCTCCAGCGTGAGGCTGCCCAGGAGCAACTCCTCGAACAGCAGCGCACCGTCGCCACCTTCGAGGAGCGGGAACGGCTGGCGCGCGAACTGCATGACGGCATCGGCCAGACGCTGGGCTATATCAACATGCAGGCCGAAGCGGCGCGGGAGTTGACCAACCAGGGCGAGCGGGAAAGCATGTCCGAAATGCTGGGGCGCCTCGCCGAAGCCGCACAGGAGGCGCACGGCGACCTGCGCGGGTATATCCGGAATTTGAAAAGCGAAACGCCCGGAGCGCCCGAGGACTTTTTCGCCTCCCTGCAACGCTATTGCCAGCATTTGCGCCAGGCCTATCTTTTCGAGGTAACGCTGGTCTTTCCCAACCCGCTGCCCGACCCGCTGGCCAGTGCGCAGGCGGAAACCCATTTGACCTACATCATCCGCGAAGCCTTGAGCAACGCGCGCCGCTATTCGGGGCAGAATCAGGCCACCGTCGCGCTTGAAGCGGATGATCAAACCGTCCAGGTGGTAATCGAAGACCAGGGCGTGGGCATGACGATTCCATACACGGGCCCCGAACGCCGGGCGCGGGCGCGTCTGGGGTTACGCATCATGCGGGAACGCGTGGATGAAATGGGCGGCACGCTCTCCATCGAAACGGAGGCAAACCAGGGCACGCGCGTGATCGTCCGCCTGCCGCGCGATATTTCACTGGGGGCGTTATCCCAATTGCGCGTCGTAATCGTGGATGATCATCCCCTGTTTACGGATGGGCTGCGCAATATGCTGACGGCGCGCGGCGCGCAGGTGGTCGGCCTGGCCAGGGACGGGATCGAGGCCCAGGAGGTGGTGCGCACCCTGAAGCCCGATCTGATCCTGATGGATGTCAACATGCCGCGCCTGAACGGGCTGGAGGCCACGCGCCGCATCACGGCTGAGATGCCCGAGGCGAAGATCGTGATGTTGACCACCTCTGCCAGCGAGGCGGATCTCTTCGAAGCCTTGCGCAGCGGCGCGGCGGGGTACCTGCTCAAGGGGATGCGCGCGGCCAAATTCTTCGCCATCTTGAGTGGCATCGTGCATGGCGAAGCAGAGTTTTCGGCGGAGATGGCGCAGCGGATCCTGGCCGAGTTCCCCGCCACGGAGGCCGCGCGTGAGCCAAATGCCGCGCCAGAGCAGCCTCTTGAGCCTGATCTTTTGACCGACCGGCAAATGGAAATCCTGCGCCTGGTGGCGAACGGCTTGATGTACAAGGAGATCGCCGAACGCCTCTTTGTGACCGAGCGCACGGTCAAGTATCACATGGGCGAAATTCTGGCGCGCCTGCAACTGAAGGGGCGGCGCGCAGCCGAAGAATACGCCAAACGCCGGGGGATTGAATAGAAACTTAGCCGTTAGATGCTTGCTTTTTGGATAA
>DOTA01000472.1 GCA_003513015.1 Chloroflexota bacterium | reverse complement strand
TTGAATGTCCGCAAAAGTGATCCCGCTTTTCATCCCAATGGAGATCAAAAAGTGATTTCACTTCATCCAGCGATCTTTGCTGTGCTCCGTAGTTCTCCCGCGGGCGAATCGCACGTGCTTTGCCTGCACAATGTAGCGGATCAAAATGTCGATATCGAATTCAACCTAAATTCTGTAATGGGCGAGGTAGATTACAAGATTAACGATTTACTGAACAATCAAACTCGATCAAATTTAGGGGAAACAAAGTCATTAACGATCCAACCTTACCAAGTGCTTTGGCTGAAACTCGAATGAATTCAGATAAGATCCAAAATACCTAGCCAAGATCAACTTCTATTTGGTTAATGTCTTGAATGCGGAGAATATCAGTGATGCTTTTTGTAAGTGATGTTATCAGGAAACTCAGTCAAAATGTTTCGCGAACTACCAACCGCAAGGATTCTTCGTAGCCGCTAAATTCTTCCGAAGTCAGCTACATTTTATTTTATGCTCACCCTAGCGCATACCCACACTCATATCTTGCTCATTGAAGAAGACCCCGGCATTGCCCAGGCCTTATGCATCGGTCTGGAGCGCGAAGGTTACCAAGTGACCTGGAAAAATTGCGGCGAAGAGGAGGTGGCTTACGCTCAAAAATATTCCCCTGATTTAATCATTCTCGATGTGCGCCTGCCGGATGGTTCTGGTTTCGATTTTTGCCGCCGCCTGCGGATGCTCAAACTCAAGCAGCCTATCCTGATGCTTACCGTGTGCAGTGATGAGATGGATAAAATTCTCGGTGCGGATGATTACATGACCAAACCCTTCAGTATGCGTGAACTGCCCTCGCGCTTGCGGGCCATGTTGCGCCGCGCTGATGGCGAATTTTCGAACACGAATGCCGATTTACGCTATCTCGGCGATCTGGTGCTGGATCGCGCCAACGGGCAGGCTTTTCGCGGCAACGAAAACATCTCTCTGACCCCAACAGAGATTCGTTTGCTGGCTTATCTGGCTCAACACACGGGACAAGCCATGAGCCGCGCTCAGATTTTCAAGGCTGTTTGGGATGTGGATGGCGCTCTGATGGATGAAAAAGTGGTTACCGTTCATCTCCGCTGCCTGCGCGCGAAAATCGAGTTGGATTCATCCAAACCCCAGATTTCGCCGCCGGTTTCGGGGGGCTGGACTTCCTATATCCACGCCGCCGCAGGGGCCGAGGTAGCCTTCACCCTCTCAAATGGCGCGCTCAAAGTGGAAATCACGAATGGTGGCACAGAAATCTGGCATGTCCAGCTCATCCAGCCGCAGGTTGACCTGATCAACGGCCAGGCCTACCTTGAGACTTTCACCGCCTGGGCAGACGAATCCCGCTCGATCAACGCGGCCCTAACGTTCAACAGCGGCGATTACCACGCCTACGAGAGCCAGATTTTCACCCTTTCAACCGAACCTGCCGCCTATCAATTCGATTTTACGATGACGGAAGTAACCGATCCTGCCGCCCGCTTCGTAATTGAATTCGGCACATCAGATGTGGATGTGTACGTTGACGACATTGTTGTAACAGAAATCCAGTAAAGCTTGAAGGCGAGAATCGTGAGTGGCAATCGGCTGGACTTCCGACTCAAGACCCCCGACTCTCGACTCCCAACTCACCACAAAAGGAGCTAAATCATGCACAATTACAAAATCTTTCTCCCCATCATTCTTGGTCTCATCCTTACCTTTGTATTTATTGGAGGCTTGAGCCAAATCGTATATGCCAGTGCGCCAGCTGCTACCATCACCCTGGAAGTGGATACCCAGGCTGACACCAATGCAACCACCTACCGCCAATGCACCGCTGCGACCAATGATTGCAGCCTGCGGGGTGCCATCAGCAAAGCCAACGCGGACCCGGGCAACGACTATATCATTAATTTACAGCCGGTTACCTATACACTTTCCCTTGCCGGGAGTGGAGAAGATGATAATGCCACGGGAGACCTGGACATCATGAATAGCCTGATTATTAATGGCGCCGGTCAGACAGATACAGTTATTGATAGCGAGGTAGTAGACCGCATCATGCATATCATGGCAGGGGCCGTGGTTGAAATCAATCATCTGACCATTACCGGAGGGCAGACCCCCAGCATGATCAGTGGCGGAGGCATTTATAATGCCGGTTCCTTAACCTTGAATGAGGCCGTTATTACCCAAAACAATTCTGGCGCGGGCATTGCCGGTGTGGCCGGTGGCAATGGTGGCGGTATATTTGTTTCTTCATCCGGAATACTCACCATCAACGACAGTATCATTGCTGATAATCAAGCGGGGGCTGGCGGGAATGGCGGGACTGGCATTGCGGGCGGAGCCGGTGGACATGGCGGGGGCATATTCGTTTCAGAATCAGGAGATCTCACCATCGGCGACAGCACCATTACGGATAACCAGGCTGGGGCTGGCGGGAATGGCGGGGTTGGNNAGCCGGTGGGCATGGTGGGGGTATCTATGTTTCAACGTCTGGGACGTTCACTATCACCAACAGCAGTGTCACAAATAATCAGGCCGGGGGTGGCGGGCAGGGCGGGTATAGCATCGCTGAAGGCTATTCTGGTGCGGTTGGTGGAATTGGCGGGTATGGCGGGGGTATCTACCTGGCAACATCCGGAACGTTCACCGACGGCAGCATCACCAATAATCAGGCCGGGGCTGGCGGAAATGGCGGACGTGGCGGAAGTTACGGTAATGGCGGGGCTGGCAGGGCCGGTGGGAACGGCGGGGGCATTTACATTTCAACGTCTGGAACATTCACGATCACCAACAGCCCCCTCGCGGGTAATCAGTCGGGGGCTGGCGGGAATGGTGGAAGCGGAAGCTATGATGCCCAAGGTGGCAGGGGAGGAAATGGCGGTGAGGGCGGTGGGATCGCCAACCAGGGTATTCTTACTGTGATGAATACTACCCTTAACAATAACAACACCCAGAGTGGCGGCAGCGGCGGTACAGGTGGGAATTCGGCAGGACCGCCAGGAGGTAATGGCGGCGATGGCGGTGATGGCGGTAATGGCGGCGGGATCGCCAATCGGGGCATTCTTTCCGTGATGAATGCTATCCTTAACAACAACAATACCCAGGATGGTGGCAGCGGTGGCAATGGGGGGAGCTCAGATGGTTCACGGGGGGGCAATGGCGGCGACGGCGGCGATGGCGGTGATGGCGGGGGGATTGCCGCACAAGCTGGCAGCACGCTGACCATCAGTCAAAGCACCGTTGAAGGGAACAGCACCGGTTCCGGAGGCCCAGGAGGCACCGGCGGAACCGGCCATACATCCAATGGTAGCCCAGGAAGCGCCGGGGAAGATGGCACCGGCGGGGGGATGTACAACCAGGATGATAGCCCTACCCTCACCAACATCAGCTTCGTCGGTAACACCTCCGATAACGGCGGCGGTGGATTGTATAACGAAACAGGCCAACAAATCCTCCTAGTCAATGTCACCTTTGCCAATAATGCCGCCGAAAATGGCGGAGGTATCTACCATGCATCGGGCGGCGGTGCAGCCATCACGAACGCCATCCTGTGGGGGAATACGGCCACGCTCGCCGGGACGCAAATCTATCATGCCGGCACGGTAAATACCAGCATCAAAAATAGTGATATTCAAGATTCCGGCGGCAGCGCCGGTTGGGATGCCGCCCTGGGTACTGACGGCGGCGGCAACCTCGATGCCGATCCGATCTTCAAGGGCGAGTTTACCGATCTGCGCCTGGTGAGCGCCTCTCCAGCGGTTGATAGCGGGGATAACACTGCCTGCCCGGAGGTTGATCTTCGCGGCCTGGATCGCACAGACGGAAATTGCGATATGGGGGCCTACGAATATTTGGCCGGGGATCAAATCGTGCTGCGGGTGGATCAGGATGCGCCCGGCCCCATTCATGACGGCCTGGCCTGGACAACCGCCTACACCACCGTTCAGGATGCCCTGACCGCGTTCGTGACCCGGGGGGATCAAATCTGGGTGGCCGAGGGCATTTATTACCCCGATGAAGGTGCCGGGCAGACGGATGATGCTGTCACCAGCACCTTTGCCCTCCCCAACGGAGTGGCGATTTATGGCGGCTTTGCCGGTACCGAAACCAGCGCAAACCAACGTGATTGGCACACGCACATTACGGTGTTAAGCGGCGACCTGGCCCAGGATGATGCCACCGATTCTAACGGAGTGGTCACCGATACCTTCCAGATCGCCGGGGCCAACGCCTACCACGTGGTCACCGGCAGCGGCGCGGGTTCAAGTGCCATCCTGGACGGCTTCACCATCACCGCCGGGCAGGCCCATGGGGCCGCCCCCGATGATGACGGCGGCGGGCTGTATAACAGCGGCGGCAGCCCGACCCTGACGAATCTGATCTTCAGCGGCAACTATGCCAACCGCAATGGGAGCGGCTTGTTCAACATCACCAACAGCAACCCGGCGGTTTCCGCAACAAGTTTTCGGGGCAATTATGCGGCCTACCGCGGCGGGGCCATAGCTAACATGTACGCCAGCAATGCCACTTTCACCAACGTGATCATTGCGGAGAATACCTCCGACGGGGGCGGGGGCGCGATGTTCAACCGGGACAGCAGCCCTACGCTGATCAACGCCACCGTGGTGGGGAATCACACTGCCATTCGCGGCGGCGGTTTCTACAACTGGGAATCCAGTTACCCCATTCTGACAAACGTCATCATCTGGGGCAATACGGCCAGCCTTAGCAACCCGCAAATTTACAACCGTGATGGCGCGACGCCGGTAATCACCTATAGCGACATCCAGGGCGGCTATGCCGGGACCGGCAACCTCGCTGCCGATCCGCTCTTTGTGATTGAGTACGATGATCTCCATCTCCAGGAGGGTTCCCCCGTCATCGATGTGGGGGATAACACCTTCTGCCCATCTACTGACCTGGACGGGGTGCCCCGTCCTCAGCACGATGTTTGCGATATGGGTGCGTACGAAAAAGAATATTACTACGCGCTGACGGTTAGCACCACCGGCACCGGAAACGTAACCAGCAACCCGAGTGGCATTGATTGCGGCTTGGACTGTACGGAGAGTTTCGTTGATGGAACCGTAGTCACCCTGACGGCCACCGCCGACACCGGTTCAGACTTCACGAGTTGGAGCGGAGCCTGCAGCGGCACGGGCGACTGCACAGTGACCATGACGGAACCAAAATCCGTAACCGCAACCTTCATACTGGATGAAGTAACATACCAGACCTTTCTGCCAATGATCCGGCGGTAGAATCGGCAGTATTAGATCCCCTAACAAACGCGACCGCTATCAGGGTCGCGTTTGTTAGATTTGGATGAGAACCAATTTTTTCGAGTTTTGCCAAATTCAGTTTACATTATTCCCAATTTTGAGCGGTACTGCAACGCCTCGGCCAGANNTTCATCCAGTTGGCAATATTCCCGAATTTGCGCCGGACGCATATCGGCATTGCAAGTGATCCCGTTATGGGAAGCTGTCCCCCGCTGATTCGCTGACTCGCTAAATCTTCCCCATTGCCGTTCCCGCGCGGCTTCCATGCGGCTGCGCCGGGTCAATACAACCCACAGCACCTGCCCTAAAACTGCTAGAGCAGATGCTGTGATGAACGGTGCATGTTTAGATCAATTACTCTTTCACCAAAAACGGTCCCGCATTGCCAATCGGTAAATCCGGCGGGCCAGCCCAACAGACCATGTACAGCAATCCCGCTTTTACATAAAAACCGTCAAAGGTTTGGCTTTCTCCGGGCGTCAACTCTTTGATGAAAACCATATCTGACCAGGAAGGCGGGCTGGGATTGTAGGTGGAAGCCATCAAATCGATCAGGTCTTTGCCTTCATCCAGGGTGAAAAACGTCAGTGCGTACCTCTCAAAGCGCGCATCCTGCACATCCACGTTGACGATCAATTCCCCGGCCTGAAGGGTCATGGGGCCGTCATAAGCGCAGGTGTCATTTGTAAGGGTTACCGATATTTCATTTACCGGCGTTTCATTCGAGTCGGCCGGGGGCTGCACCGCCGCCGCTAACTCCGGGATGGCCTCGAACAGCACGGGTTTAAAATTCGCCAATGCATCCTGCGTTATGGTGGAATAATACAAGGTAATCTTGCCATTTTGCACCACAAAGACTTCGTGGAAACTGTTCGGGGCCACCCCTAAGTCACGCGTGAAATCCATCCAGGTTTTGGCCTCGGCAAAGACCACGCCATCTTCTACTCGTTCAGGCGTCACTTCCCACACAAAATTTTGGTCGGTGCAGCACTCTTCCAAAAATGTGCGGAATTGTTCTTTACCCCTATAAATTTCCATCCCGGTAGGCGGCATGCCCACCAGGTAAACCATGCCATCATCGGCAAATAACTCGGCGGCTCCGGCAAAATCTCCGGCATTGACACGCGCCACCATCTCCATTACTGTGGCGGAAAGTGGGTCAGTGGTTACCTCCGGTGTAGGGGGTATTGGAGTCGGCGGTGGGGGTGTTGAGGTTGGAACATCTTGCGTTGCCTGGGTGGCACAGCCAGCGCAGATAATCCCGATTAACGCAATCACAAGAAACATTGTGAGGGTATAAAGATTGGTTTTCATGATATTTTCTCCTTCAGATTTCTAATCAGTGGCGAGATGGATTATGAGAGAGTACAGGGTGCTTTTTCTTTGAAAACATTGGGGGGATCACGACTTTCATCCTTGTTACAATGCCCCTTACGAGTCGATGGAAATGGTTTAGATTGATCGTCCGGTTCCGATAGAATTCTTGACTCGCCATCCCTTCAGTCAACAAATCCTGTGCCTTTTCTCTACACCTTTCTTCTAAAAATACGTGGTTCATAACGAACTCCTTTACTAATCTTGCGAACCTTGCTTCCATCGTATCACCCAGAAGATTGCGCAATTTGACATTTCTTGACAAAATTTGACAAACATACGCGTTTTGCATGAAATGGCTCTATACTATTAATGAGTTTAAAGTTGTTGCGCATTTCAAAAGGAGGCGGTATGTCGGTTTCCAGTGCTTCGATTGCCCTCGACCAGTTCACCACTTTCGGTGATTTGCTCAAATACTTGCGCCGACGTGCCGGGATGACGCAACGTGAGTTATCCATCGCCGTGGGGTATAGTGACGCTCAAATCTCCCGTCTCGAACAAAACGATCGCTTACCAGATTTGGCAACCCTGACCGCTCGCTTCATCCCCGCTTTGCATGCGGAAGATCAACCGGAGGTCGCTGCCCGGCTATTGGAACTTGCCGCCGCCGTCCGACGCGAAGATGCCCCCGCCGCTGGCCTTCCCCCTTACAAGGGCCTGTATTACTTCGATGAGGCAGATGCCGAGCTATTTTTCGGGCGAGAAGAATTAACCCAAACCCTGGTAAATCGGGTCAATTACGGGGTTAAGACCCACCAACATTTCCTGGCCGTGGTAGGCGCTTCGGGCAGCGGCAAATCCTCCGTCATGCGGGCCGGGGTGATCCCGGCTTTGCGCTGGCAGCCATCTTCATCGGGATGGCCGGTTTTTGTGATCACGCCCACTGCCCATCCGTTGGATAGCCTGGGTGCCAGTCTTCAGGGGGAAGTCAGGCGCGGTGTCTCTTTCCGAAATTTTGTAGATGAGCTTTTTCATCAACCGGAAACCCTCCATCTCGCCCTAAAGCGCATTACCGATGAAACCGGCGCAGCCCATGCGTTGTTGTTGGTCGATCAATTCGAAGAATTGTTCACCCTCTGCCGGAGCGAGGCGGAACAAGCTGCCTTTGTGGACAACCTGCTGACGGCCGCACAGCAACCGGATGGGGGTGCTATCATCCTGCTAGTTTTGCGCGCCGATTTTTATGCGCATTGCGCCCGTTTCGATCTGCTCCGGCAGGCGCTCGCTAAACAGCAGGAATATATTGGCTCCATGACCGCCAATGAATTGCGGTGTGCCATCGAAGAACCCGCCCAGCGCGGGCATTGGGAACTGGAGCCTGGCCTGGTTGAACTTCTGCTCCATGATGTGGGCGCGGATGTCGGTCAGGCACCCGAACCCGGCGCGCTGCCGCTGCTTTCACATGCCTTGCTAACTACCTGGCAGCGCCGGCGCGGACGCAAACTCACCATTAGCGGCTACATCGCTTCCGGCGGCATTCGCGGCGCTATCGCTGAAACGGCGGAAGCCGTATTTCAAGATCAGTTGGAACCCGAGCAGCGCGTGATCGCCCGGCAGGTGTTCTTGCGCCTGACCGAGTTGGGTGATGACACCACCACAGCCGATACCCGCCGCCGGGTCAGCTTTGATGAACTGAACCTGCACCCCGAAAACAGAGAACAGCTTCATGAAGTCTTGATGACTCTGGCCGATGCTCGTTTGATCACCACCGACGAGAACACCGCTGAAGTGGCCCACGAAGCGCTGATCCGGGAGTGGCCGACGCTGCGTAACTGGATCGTTGAGAACCGGGAGAGCCTGCGGCTGCACCGTCATTTAACGGAAGCCGCTCAAGAATGGGAAACAATGGGCCGCGATCCCGGAGGTTTATACCGTGGCGCGCGGCTGGCCCAGGTGCAGGAATGGGCGCAAGTTCATGGGGATGATCTCAATCTTTTGGAACGCGCTTTCCTGGAAGCCTCTCAAACCTTGGTAGATCAAGAATCAGCCGAGCGCGAGGCCCAGCGGCAAAACGCCTTGGAAGCCGCGCAAAAATTAGCGGAAACAGAGCGCGCCCGCGCCGAAGAGCAATCCCAATCCAATCGCCGCCTGCGCCAGCGTGCCGTTTCTTTGACCGTTGCGTTTATCTTCGTGGGGGTTTTGGCCTTGCTTGCGATTGTTTTTGGGCAACGCGCAGTTCAGGCTGAAAATCTTGCTGTTTCTCGGGAATTGGCGGCCGCTTCTGGCAATCAACTGCAAATCGACCCGGAACGCAGTGTGCTATTGGCTTTGCAAGCGCTTGATAAAAGGGACACGCTTGAAGCCCGCAATGCGCTGCACCGCGCCCTGCCTGAATTGCATTCCATTTTTACGATGCCCGCACACGCCCGGGGCGCTGTTGATGTGGCTTTCAGCCCGGATGGAAAAATCTTGGCAACAGGCTGGGTCACGCAAACCATCCTTTGGGATGCGCACAATGGCGAAAAACTGTTTACGTTAGCCAGTCAATCGGTTTACACTACCACAGGGTACGACCTGCGGGTGGGGCAAATTAGTTTTAGCCCGGATGGCAAATATCTGGCCGTTGCAAATATGGATGGGGTTTCAAAAATCTGGGAAGTGAACACCTCAACCGAAATTTCATCGTTGGGTGAGGGTGTGTTGCCGACCAAAGCCATTGCCTACAATTCAGATGGCCGCCTGCTGGCCACGGGCGGGGATGAGGGCCTTGTAAAAATTTGGGATGCTAATTCCGGGGAGGAAATATTCACCTTGCCCCTGGGCGGCGTGATCCACGCGGTGGCCTTCAGCCCAAACGAGCCTCGCCTTGCCGCGGCCAGCGAAGACGGCAGCGTTAAAGTCTGGGATGCCACCACCGGCGAAGAGTTGCTGAGTTTGCCGCGCTTATCTGGTATTTGGGATTTTGCTTTCCTTTCCGATGGCAGGTTGGTCACCGCCGGGCAGGATGGCGTTACCCGGGTTTGGGATTCTGTTACCGGTCAAGAACTGCTTACCCTGGCCGGGCATAAGAGTACAGTGGTGGGCGTGGCCGGCAGCCCCGATGGAACCCGCATTGCCACCTCGGGGTATGATGAAACCATCCGAATTTGGGATGCCATCCCAGGGCACGAGGTACTCACCCTCGCCGGTCATCAAGATGTTGCCTGGGATGTGCGCTACAGCCCCGATGGCAAGCGCCTGGCTTCGGCGAGTGTGGATGGAACCGCCAAATTATGGGATGCGGATTCTGGCGAGTTGCTACTGACCCTTTCCAAAGGGACTGCCCCAACGGACGGTTTTACCGGGTTAGCCTTTAACCCCAGCGGAGATGAAATCGCCACTGGGGGAATGGATGGCACCATTACCTTATGGAATAGCCAATCCGGGGAGGTGATAACTTCCCTGACAGGGCATACCTTTTGGGTAGTCGGGCTGGCCTTCAGCCCCGATGGAACCCGTCTTGCCAGCGCCAGTTGGGATGGCACCGCCAAAATCTGGGACCTCGCTGCCGGAACAGAAATAACAACCTTTACGGGCCATCTAGCTCCGGTGTTGATTACGGGTATCGCCTTTAGCGCAGATGGCAAGCGCGTTTTCACGGGCGGTGATGACGATTTTGTGCGCATGTGGGATGCCGAAACCGGCCAGGAATTGGCCTCGTTTTCTGGGGATGGGAAGGATATTTACGGCGTTGCACTCAGCCCAAACGGCAACGTGTTAGCCATGAGCAACCAGGATGGCGATATTATTCTTTGGGATCTGAATTCCGGAGAAAAATTGCGGACCTTGTCGGGTCATGCCGGGCTGGTGTTACGGCTTGAATTTAGCAAAGATGGAAGTCGCATCGCTTCGGCTGGCTTCGACCGGCTGGCGAAAGTCTGGGATGTAAACACAGGGGAAGAAATCGCCAGCCTGTATGGTAACACCAGCAACGTCTTTGGCGTTTCATTTCGCCCGGATGGCAACCAGCTTGCCACCGCCGGGGCTGATGGAACCATCCGCACTTACACCTTACAGGTGGATGATCTGATCACTCTGGCGCGCGCCCGCGTAACGCGTTTGTTGACGGAAGATGAGTGTCGCGTGTTCTTTCACAGCAATGGTTGCCCATAAAAAGGAACGAGCAGGTAGCCAATCGGGGCAGCAAAGCCAAGTGGAATTACATCATTCCCAGCTTAGGCCGATATTGCAACGCCTCAGCCAGATGCGTAGATGCAATCTTCTCTTCTCCCGCTAAATCCGCAATCGTGCGGGCTAATTTCGATANNGAATCTTCCCCGTTGCCGCTCCCGGGCCGCCTCCACGCGCGCCCGGATTACGGCTGGCGGTTTCCCCAACTGGTCAATGAATTTCTACCTCGATCCCCTAAACTCATGGGGACAATTGTGTGGATGTC
>DOTA01000230.1:3555-5214 GCA_003513015.1 Chloroflexota bacterium | reverse complement strand
TTCGAGCGCGGCGTGCGCCCGATGGGGGTCTGGTCGATGTTGATGACTTTGTCGAGTTGCTCCAACCCTTCAATGTGATCGTGATCACCGGGGCTGGTCTTGGCCCGGTTGAGTTCCTTCGCCAATGCCTGATAAAGGATATCGACCATCAGGGTGGATTTGCCTGACCCCGAGACGCCCGTGATGCACACCAGCTTGCCCAGCGGGATTTTGACATCCACGTTTTTGAGGTTGTGGGCGCGTGCCCCCACAATTTTGATGAATTTGCCGTTGCCGTTGCGTCGCTTCTCAGGGATGGGCACCTGCATCCGGCCGGAAAGATACGCCCCGGTGAGGGAGTTGGGATGCGCTAATATGTCGGCTACTGTCCCCTCGGCAACCACCTCACCCCCGTGCTCCCCCGCTCCGGGGCCGAGATCGAGAATCCAATCGGCGGTTTCGATGGTTTCGGTATCGTGCTCCACCACCAGCACGGTGTTGCCAATATCGCGCAGGCCCTCGAGGGTGCGCAGGAGACGGGCGTTATCCCGGGGGTGGAGGCCAATTGAGGGTTCATCAAGCACATACAGGACACCCATTAAACGGGATCCGATTTGGGTTGCCAGCCGAATCCGTTGGGCCTCCCCACCCGAAAGCGTGGCTGCGCTCCTGTCCAGGGTCAGGTAATCCAAGCCTACATCCACTAAAAATCCCAGGCGTTCCAGCAATTCCTTCAAAATCCGCGAAGCGATGATTTTTTGGCGCTCGCTGAGGGTCTCATCTTGCGCCAGTTTGTCAACCCACTCGCGCGTCAGGCGCACGGGCCAGGCGGTGATGGTGATGATGTTGGTGTCAGCGATGGTGACGCCCAGGGCTTCTTTGCGCAGGCGGCGGCCGCCGCAGGTGGGGCAGGTGGTGCGGGTCATCAGGCTTTCGATGCGCTCGCGCATGTACTCGGAGTTGGTTTCGTTGTAGCGGCGTTGCAGGTTGTTGATGACGCCTTCAAAAACGCGCTGGAAGGTGTATTCGTTGCCGCGGGCGTTCTGGTAGCTCATGGTGATTTCTTTGCCGCGCGAGCCATAGAGCACGATGTCGAGTTGCTCGGGGGTCAACTCGCCGACGGGTTTGTCGAGATCGATTTTGTAGTGGCGGGCCGCACCTTCGAGNNGAGAAGGTGCGTGGCTCGATTTCAGGCAAGCTGATTTGGCAGTTGGGACAGGAGAGATGTTCAGAGAAATGCAAGTCAGTGGAGAGTGGGGAGTCGCCAGCGGGTAGATTTTCTCTCGACTCTCGACTCTCGACTCTCGACACAATCAGATATCCCTCCCCAAATTTGAGCGCGGTTTCCACGGAATCGGTCAGGCGAGTGCGGAAATTTTTGGCTTCTTCGGCGTCTTCATACTTGCGGATTACCAGCCGGTCGACCACGGCCTCGATATAATGGATTTTGTAACGATCCATTTCGATTTCTTCTTCACCCAGGTTGTAGACGGTGCCATCCACGCGAGCGCGGGTGAAGCCGGATTTCTGAATTTCTTCGAGCACAGCCTGATACGTGCCTTTACGGCCGCGTACCACTGGGGCCAGCAGCAACAAGCGCTCGCCCTCGGGTAAATTCTCAATAGCCTCCACAATTTCTTGGGCAGATTGTTTGGTGACCACCCGTCCGCATTCGGGGCA
>DOTA01000230.1:0-3548 GCA_003513015.1 Chloroflexota bacterium | reverse complement strand
GAGCCGGACAGGCCGGTGATCACCACCAGCTTGTCGCGCGGAATCTCAACGGAAATATTTTTTAAATTGTGCACGCGGGCACCAACAACTCGGATGACGGGGGAAGTTTCGGGCATGGGGAAGGTAGTTAGATCGCTAGATAGTTGGGTAGTTTGATAGTTGGGGGACAGGCGTAACCTGTTTCCATGTTTAACTGTCTACTTTTTTACGGCCTTGTATTATAGCACATGCGTCCTAAAAATAGGGCGTGATGCCAGGCCAACTGAGCATTATACCGCGCTGAGTATGGAGCCAGATTAAAAGCTGCTGAAGCCCCCGAGGTTCCACCGTTTTCGAAAAAGGAATTTCAAACTCGAATTTGGGGTGATGAGGCTCCCGGGTGATTCTCCACAACCCGAATCAACTCCGTTAACGAGATCTCATCCAAAGAACTTAAAATCAAATCAGCATGATTAAGATTTAAGCATGCAGTCAATGGGTTTGGAACGGCGATAGCAAAAATCCCCGCTGCTTTGGCTGCCGTAACCCCATTCGGCGAATCTTCTAACACAAAAGCCTCCGAGGGAGATAAATCCAACCTTTGCAAAGCCAGGTGATACAAAGCCGGATCGGGCTTGGCGCGTTCCACATCTTCTGAAGTAAAAATCACATCGAAATAATTCAACAACCGCAGGCGAGTGAGATGTCCCCGCACCCAGTTTCGGTCGGAACTGGAGGCAACTCCCAATTTCAAGGCTTGATATTTGGCCTCTCGCAGATAATCTTCAACACCGGGCAAAATCGGTTGAGCACGCGCCAACTCCATTTCGCGCGCGTGACGTTGCTCGCTCAAGCTAGCCCGATCCAGATTTTGTTCAATTTGCTGTTCTAAAATATCAAAGGGATCGAAATGTTCGTATGCTGATATACCTATGATGGAAGTCCACTGGTCGAGCGGCAACTTCGCTCCAAAAGAATCGAAAAGTTCTACCCACGATTGATATACCGCCCATTCCGTATCAACAATCAAACCATCGAAATCGAAAATTATGCCACGGATCATAACAAACTCCAAATGAAAAGATCGCCGAATTATACCGCGCCGCAATTACCCATGCGACTTCATCATCAAATCGCCGTATAGTATAATATTCGCAGCCGGAGGTAAACATGGCGAAAAAGAACAACCCCAAATTAAACGCATCCAATCAAGGCATTTTCACTTCCCTGGCGGATGAAATCCGTCTCGTGTTGCGCTTGTTGGCAGATCGGCGTGTCAACCCTTTGCTAAAATTGATCCCCATTGGCACGGTGGTTTATTTTTTCATCCCTGATTTGATCATCGGCCCCATTGATGATGCCCTGATTTTCGGCGTAGGCATCTACCTCTTCATCGAACTTTGCCCGCCTCAAATCGTGGAAGAACACCGCCAATATCTCAAAAACATCGTGGATAGCCCGATTCACAAAACGGATGATGAAAAAATTCCGATGTATGAGGATGAAATCATCGAAGGCGAATTTCGGGATGAATAATTCGCGCGATACGCTACAATCTGAGCGGAGCCTCTGCGGCTTCGCTCTTTTTTTCGATTTCGCTTTTGGTAATTCCTTTTGCTTGGAGGATATGTGATGCCCCGAAATACAATTTTCCCAACTTTTAACTTTCGCAAACCTTTGCTTGCTTCGCTTTTGATATTCGCACTGATCATGCTCCTATCAAGCTGCTCACGCATTCCATCCCACCCGGGCACCCCTGTGAGCACTCTGCCCCCCACGCTGACTTTGCCGCCGCAAATTACCTCAACTCCTGTATCACCTGAATCAAGCGCTAAACCAACCGATACATCTCAGCCCGTTTGCACGCCACCGCCTTGCGCCGAAAACGAAAGCTACTTCTGCGCGGCTGATTGTCCCGGTGGTTGCGGCACTACCTGCGCTACCCACACCCCCACTCCCGAAATCCTGGCCCCAACCCCGCCAACCCCCACCGCCCTCCCGCCCCTGAAATTTGCCATCATCGGCGATTTTGGGCAAGCCGGGCCAGCGGAAGCGGAGGTGGCCGCCCTGGTAAAAAGCTGGCAGCCAGACCTGATCTTGACTACGGGTGATGACAACTATCCCAATGGGTCCGCTAAAACGATCGATGAAAATATCGGGCAGTATTACCACGATTACATTTACCCTTACGCAGGAGTCTACGGCCCCGGCGCCGAAACTAACCGCTTCTTCCCCACCTTGGGCAACCACGATTGGATGAGCAGCCAGGCCCAACCTTACTTGGATTATTTTGAACTCCCCAACAACGAGCGCTACTACGATTTTGTCTGGGGGCCGGTGCATTTCTTTGCCCTCGACAGCGACTCGCATGAACCCGACGGCGTCGGGCGTTCCTCCGTTCAGGGACAATGGCTGCAAACCCAACTGGCTGCCTCCACCACTCCCTGGCAGGTGGTTTATTTCCATCACCCGCCCTACTCGTCTGGCAGACACGGTTCGGTGGATTGGATGCAATGGCCTTTCGCCGCCTGGGGAGCTGATGCCGTGCTTGCCGGGCACGATCACCTCTATGAACGCTTGCAGATCGATGGTATTCCGTACCTTACGATTGGCTCCAGCGGCAACCCCAACTTATATGATTTCAAAACCATCCTTCCTGAAAGCGTACTTCACTACAATGACGAATATGGTGCCATTCGAGCCGAAGCCAGCGAAACCGCATTAACCTTCACCTTCGAAACCCGCAACGGCGAAATCATCGATACCATCCACCTCACCCAGTCATCCGCACAGCCGACCGACGCACCCCCATCCGTGACCGCTTTCCCTAACCCCGTCGATTACCAATGGTCAGCGGTTGCCACGGATTTAAACAGCCCCATCGAAATCGTATCAGCCGGTGATGGCTCCGGGCGGCTCTTCATCATCGAGCAACGCGGCGCTATCCGAGTTTTACAAGATGGGCAGTTGCTCCCCACGCCCTATTTAGATATCCGCGCTCAGGTGGGTTCCGAAGGAAACGAGCAAGGCTTGCTAGGGTTGGCTTTTCACCCGGATTACGCGCAAAACGGCATCTTTTTCCTTGACTACACTGACCTTAACGGCAATACCGTGGTTTCCCGTTGGCAGGTTTCCGCGGACCCCAACCTCGCTGACCCGGCCAGTGAAACCGCCATTTTGAGTGTCAAACAACCTTACAGCAATCACAACGGCGGGCACCTCACTTTCGGCCCCGATGGTTACCTTTATATTGGCCTGGGCGATGGCGGCTCGGCGGGCGACCCCGCGGGTAACGCGCAAAACACATCCACCCTGCTGGGGAAAATCTTGCGCCTGGATGTCGATCGCGGCACGCCTTATGCTATTCCACCCGATAACCCTTTTGCCGCAGGCGGCGGTTCACCCGAAATTTGGGCCTGGGGATTGCGCAATCCCTGGAAGTTCAGCTTTGATCGCGCGACCGGGGATTTATATATTGGGGATGTGGGACAAAACCTTTGGGAGGAGGTTGATTTTTGGGAGGCCTCCGCACCCTTGGGAGCGAATTTCGGCTGGAATTTTTGGGAGGG
>DOTA01000365.1 GCA_003513015.1 Chloroflexota bacterium | reverse complement strand
GTCCAAATTTGATCCAGCAAGATGGCATCTTCTACCCAGGTATACATGAAGACCGGGGTTCCGGGGGGCACGTTCATGGAACGTTTCGCCAAACCTAAGCCGTAACGGCCAACGAAGATACCAATGTCGTAGAGATTCTCAGTGAATACCTGGTTGTACTCGAACATCAGTTCCTGGCGACGGGCAAAATCATAGGTATCACGATATTCCAGAACGATTTCGTTCAACTTTTCCTCGAAAGGTTGCAGCGAACGAGCCACGTCACCTTCACGGTGCCAAGGAGGCGTGGTTTGGGTGATTGGGGCCAATTCTACAACACGCGTAAACGGTAGGGCAAAGACCTGGCCCTCGCGTGAAACGTGCATATCCCAAGTGCCTTGCTGCACTATCTCAGAACGGGTCGCGCTGGTAACGGTGCGGTAGTTCACTTTGATGCCTACAGCAGCAAACTGATTTACCAATGCTTCGGCAATGTTGACTGCTTCGCGCTGGTCCTCGTTAGCGGTCATTGCTAACACTACATCTTGCCCAGCCGAGGGACCTTCGGTGTAGTTTAGGATTCCATTACCATCGGTATCTTTCAGACCAATTTGTGCCAGCAGTGCCTTAGCAGAATCGGGATCGTAATCATAGTACACAACCGAATCTTTATCAAACTCCGGTGCACCAGGATAAAGGCCACCCGCCCAGGGGCGCAAGAATGGCCCACGCATGATGGCTTGGGAAATACCATCACGATCCATAGCATGGCTGAGGGCGCGGCGGAATTCGAAGGTGCGCAGCAGTTGGCGCACTGCCGTATCAGCTTCACTTTGTACACCAAAATCGATGGACTGGTTCAACTCCAAAGCATAACCCAAGGTTTCAGGCCCCCAGGTGACTTCGAATGTTGCATCTGCTTCTTGCGCACGGGTCATGGCTTCCACAAAGGTGCTGGGGTTTTCCAGGTTCATGTGGTCGCAATCACCAGCCATGGTGCACAGGTCGCGCCCAGCGCCGCTGGGGCCTTTGACATACTGGATCTCATCCATGTAGGGTAACTGATTACCGGCTTCATCGACTTTCCAGTAGTAAGGGTTACGACGCATAATCATCAACTCATCGGTCTTGTACTCGGTGATGACCCAGGGCCCCATGGTAACAATGGGTAAATTATCAGGAGCTAAGGCGTTTTCGAAGGCCTTATAGTCGGTAGGAGTAGTACTCCACTTGGGGTGTAATGGTTTGAGTTGGTGTTCTGGCATCACAATGAAGGTTTCATCATCCAAAAGGTAGAACACGCCCATAGGCTTCTCAACTGGGAAGGTGAATTTTATGGTGTAATCGTCAACCTTCTCAAGGGTGGTTGCCACACCATCCCAAGTCAGCGCGTCGATGCGCAGATTGGAGTTGACATTTTCATCGAGGACATAGCCTTCCCAGGTGAACATAACGTCATCTGCTGTGAAGGGGTAGCCATCTGACCATTTGGCACCTTCGATCAGGTGCATGGTCAGTTCCTTGCCGTCCGCGGACCAATCCCAACTCATGGCTAATTCGGGGAAGGGCTCAATATCCTGATTCGCGCGGTAGAGCGGGCCGGTCTTGACCAGCGAGCCATAACGCGAGGTATAAGACTCGATGCCGAACCAGCCCATGCTGACTCCAGCCATGATGTTGTAACCGGAGGTGGGGCAAGCCGAAAAGCCGCGCCATAGGTCGCCATAAACACCGATGCCATCCGACATGCCGGAGGTCAGATAGACTTGCGGTTCCTTGGGGAGGCGTTCTTCAACCGGGGGCAATGTGCCATCAGCAACAAACTGATCCAGCCAGGGGGCTTGATGATATTCATCATAGGAGCGGTAGGCTACGATCTCGCTGATAGGCTGGCGGTTGACTTCTGTACCACCTAGTTCGAGCGCATTTGGACCCGGAAACGGAACTGGATCCTTGATGGTATACACAGGTTCTTCGACGGCAGGTTCTTCAGCGACAGGCACTTCTGCAGTCGGTTTCTCGGGTGCTGCTGTAGGCGTGGCATTAGAACTACAGGCTGACAAGACCATAAAAACAGCCAACACCAACACGAGAAGCACTGTTAAAAATATATTTCGGGATTTCATGCTTTCTCCTTTTAACTCATCAAACTACTGGCCCAATCGTTTGTACTTTTATGAATTTGATCGGGCCTTGATCCAACACTCTCAAATCGATTTTCTTTTTGCTTTGTTCTCCTTCGGTCACCTCCTAAATTTGTTTCCTATACTTGTGAGTGGTGTTCAGCAAATGTAATTTGCTCCGAGAACAGCACACTCAGTAAATTCTTGAAAGATTTAGATAGTTTCATCTTCGTACAGCCAACATGCAACCAAACGCCCCGGCTTATGCTCAAGCAGATTTGGTTGGCGCTCTCGGCAAATCGACATTGCTTTATCGCAGCGGGGTTGAAATGGGCATCCAGGGATAATTTCGGTTGGGGTTGGTACCATACCCGGAATAGGAATTAAAATCTTCTGGCCTTTTCGCCCTAAAACTGGAACTGAATTCAACAAACCGACCGAGTAGGGATGCATTGGTTCATGGAATAAATCGCGGGTATCAGCAAATTCTACGATTTCTCCCAGATACATTACCGCGACCTTGGAAGTCATCTGCGAAACTACCCCTAAGTTATGGGTGATCAAAACAATTGTGGAGTGGAAATCATCCTTGAGTTGATTCATCAGATCCAAAATCTGGGCTTGAACGGTCACATCNNCCCGCCGCTCAGTTGGTGGGGGTACGATTTCAAACGCCGCTCCGGCTCACTGATTTGAACTTTTGTCAGCATTTCGAGGGCACGTTCCAGTGCTTCTCGGTGGTCAACTTTTTGGTGCAATTCAATCGCTTCAGCGATTTGATCTCCAATGGTAAAAAGCGGGTTCAGTGAGGTCATGGGTTCTTGAAAGACGATCGAGATATCCCCACCCCGAATATTGCGCATCTCCATGCCCCTGGGGTCTAAATCAACAATGTTAACTTCTTTTTTCCCATCCCGATATAACCAAATTTCGCCATCGACAATTTTCCCTGGCGGAGATTGAATCAAGCGCATTACACTCTGAGCCAAAACACTTTTTCCACAACCGCTTTCGCCTACCAATCCGAGAGTTGTATTACGAGTCAACTTCAAACTTACCCCATTAATAGCTCTGACAATAGATCTCTCCATGAAAAAATAAGTTTTTAGATTCTTGATTTCCAGAATTACATCTTGTTCGGGCGTGGAAGATTCAGACATCATCAATCAACTTTCTCTTTTCAGGCCGATTCTCGGATGATCAGTTCAACATCAACAATTATGGGTGGATAGATCGCACCCGGATTCCTCAACATGTCTACAAGTCGATTCGAGGCTTGCCTGCCAATTTCATATTTATCAACATGAACAGTCGTTATGGCTGGGCTTACCAGCGAACTGAAGCGGATATTATCGAAGCCCACAATGGCGCAATCATCCGGCACTCGCCGCCCTAATTTTTTACAAGCCTCGATCGCGCCCATGGCAATCAGATCGTTATAGCAAAACAGGGCACTAATTTCTGGGTGTTGTGCAAGAAGTTGCTGTGTGCCTATCTTTCCAGACTCGATAACAGTTCCCACGTTCAGAACGAGTTCGTCCCGATATTTGATACCATTTAGTTCGAGACCATCCCGATAACCCTGAACGCGTTGGATTACATTTTTAGGCGCAACTTCTCCAGCAAGCATACCGATATTACGATGCCCCTTTTTGGCGAGATAGTCAACCGCTAACCTCGCACCCTTGCGCATTTCGGTAGCAATCAATCCCAGCCCGGGCCGCGGTACAATATCGCAGTTCATTAAAACAATTGGCTGGTCAGGTTGAGCAATTTCTTGAATCCAAATCCGGTTGGCGTAGAGAGGAAATATGATCGCCCCATCAATATTATGATCGAGTAAAGATGTAAGCGCACGTTTTTCGGATTCTGGAATGCCACCTGTATTACATATAAAAACTTCAAATTTTTCGTTAGCAGCTGTATCTAAAACGCCAAGGGAAACTTCTGAAAGGTAGGGATTGGCAATATCACCAAAGATCAGGCCAATTGTATCCGTTCGACGGGTCACCAATGCGCGGGCGACTTTGCTGGGACGATAACCCAGGTTATCAATCGCAATTAATACGCGCTCGCGCGTCAAATCCGAAATCTCCCCTTGATCATTGACGACTCTGGAAACGGTCTTAATCGAGACTCCGGCTTGCAGAGCGACCTCTCGCATGGTCACAGGCACATCACCCTCCCAACTGGATTCAAGGTATCAGAACCATACTGTAACTGACAACGATAACGTCATCGCTGACGACAACGCTGTCATTAATGTAGCATTAACTAATTAACAAAATCAACGTGACATATGTAATATTTAATCACGCCGAAAATCTGTTCGGAATCAAAAAGGCCTCGTGTTTTATCCGACGAGGCCTTGATCGTATGAATACCCTGGTATCAACCTAACCCGCTCAACAATTTATCGATGAAACCATTGATCGCCGGGCCGAGGAACCAGAGTCCGCTAAAAAGCGCGGCCGGCGTTGTAAGGGCAAGCAGTCCCCATAGAACCAGCCAAATCCAGCCTTTCCCGGGATCTGAAAGCTCAAAGATGACCACCCCATCTTTTGGCAGATCATCCCGGATGCTGATCACATACGTTCCGGCCAAAAGATCGTGCCAACCTCGCCGCTTTTTGTCGATTGCCACCCAAATAAAACCTAACGAAGCACAGATCCCGCCGACCAAATACCCCACATAGCGCAAAAATGCTTTCGCCAGTGTCAGAGGTCCGCCATCCCTCGAGACAACCTGAATACCCAGCATGAGCTTACCGAAAGTTTGCCCATTGGAGCGTGACCACATTCCAACATAGTAAAAGATTGAGAAAATTAAGATCAATCCCAGAACAATTTTGTTCCACGAGATGGATTCAGCCTGATACCAGCCAAAAATTCTTCCAATAACCGCCAGAGCCAGCATGATCACAAATGAGAAGAAAACGACAAAGATACCATCGATGATCGCCGCAGCAAACCTGCGCCCAAAACCAATCACCATCACCTTTTGTGCTTTCGAATCCAGATTCACGATTGCCTCCTAAGTGAGCATTCAAATTACGCTAAAAAACACAATCTACCTATTTATAATTGATTTCGGCTCGATTATATCGCGAGATATACCAACGGGTGTAGTTCAGACTTTGATGGATTTAGGAGGTTGATATCAACGGCGGCCAATGGGGAGGCCGCCACCAAGGGTGCTTCAGGGCTGGCTTTCTATAATGCCCCCGGTCACAAATAGCGCATCCT
>DOTA01000118.1 GCA_003513015.1 Chloroflexota bacterium | reverse complement strand
TTGCGATATTCGTCGAGGGTGGTGGCGCCGATAACCTGGAGTTCGCCGCGCGAAAGGGCGGGTTTGAGGATGTTCGCCGCGTCCATGGCAGAACCGGCAGAACCGGCACCCACCAGCATGTGAACTTCATCAATGAAGAGGATCGCTTCGGAAGCTTTGAGTTCTTGGATGACGCGCTTGAGGCGCTCTTCGAACTGTCCGCGGTACATGGTGCCAGCCACTAGGGAACCGACATCGAGTTGCAGCACTTGTTTGCCGAGCAATGGGGCAGGAACATCACCATCAACGATGCGTTGGGCCAGGCCTTCAACAATGGCGGTTTTGCCAACGCCGNNACGATGGCGGTTTTGCCAACGCCGGGTTCACCCGTGAGGGCCGGGTTGTTTTTGGTGCGGCGCGCTAAAATCTGAATGACGCGTTCGATTTCCATCTGACGGCCAATCACGGGATCGAGCTTGCCTTCTTCGGCCATGAGCGTGAGGTCAGTTGCAAGCTGATCAACCATGGGCGTTTTGGATTTTTGTTTTTCTTCGTTCTTAGGTGGCCGGGCGGCGGCCTGGGCCGGGCGGCGGGGCGGGGCTTGTTTGCTTTCTTGCAGCACGCGCTGTGTTTGGCGGGTGATTTGTTCGGGCGTTACGCCCATTTTTGCCAAGGCGGCGATGGCGACGCCATCATTGTAGGTGGCCAGACCAAGCAGCAGGTGTTCCACTCCAATGTAGTGGTGGCCGAGTTTGCGAGCTTCTTCAACGGCCAATTCGAGTACTTTTTGAGTTCCCGGTGAAAGCTCTGGGCGAGCTGAACTGTATTGCCCGATGCCCGTCATGCGCTCAATGATTTCTTGCACGCGCTCCACTTCCAGGCCCAAATCGCGAAAAACCTGTCCGGCGACACCGCCATCTTCGCGCATTAAGCCGAGCAGCAAATGTTCGGTTCCAATGTAATTGTGGCGCATTCGTTCTGCTTCTTGATGTGCCAAACTCAGCACTCGCCGCGCTCTTTGGGTAAATCTTTCCATACTAGACAAGGGACAACCTCCTGTCGCTTTCCTTTGTGATAAGTTTATCAACTTATCATATTTCATTTCAGAAATTTCGCTGATGCCAATTCTTCGTTTTTGGTTTTCGTGTAAAGTACCTGTTCAATATTTGGGGATACTTTTTAGGAAGTGACCACATAGGCGTGAAATATTTTTGATTATGAGAAAAATACTCCGAATTCATTCTACCAAAGATTGTCCGAATTGGCACTTTGCTAAATTATTCTTATAAAAGTCTAATGCGAGTTTAGCAAAAGGGCGCACCTTTGGAGGTGCGCCCTGGTTGTTTCGTTTAGGCTTCTTCTTCGGAAACCATTTCTTCTGCTGGCTCATCTTCGGGCTCAGGTGCCTCCGATGGCAGTTCTTCAGATGGAGTTTCCTCGGCAAGTTCGTCTGGCTCATCAAACTCTTCATCTGTGATTTCGCCTTGCAGCAACTTCCAGTCGAGGTCTGCATACGCAGCTGAATCAACTTTGCGCAAGCTCAGACCGATGCGATGGCGTTCGCGGTCAATCTTGATGATGCGCAGTGCCAGGACATCGCCCTCAGCAACAGCTTCCTTGGGGTGTTCGATCCGCTTCTCGCTGAGTTCTGAGATGTGGATCAGCCCTTCCAAGTCGTCTTCTCCTATTCGAGCAAATGCGCCGAATTTGGTCAGGTGGGTAACAGTGCCCTCAACGAGCTGACCTTCCCGTAAGGATTCAACCTTCTTAATCCAAGGGTCTTCTTGCAGGCGGCGAATAGACAGACCGATGCGTTTTTGGTCGCGATCGATGGTGATAACCTGCACTTTGACTTCCTGCCCAATTTTCAGAACTTCGTTGGGATGCTGAACCCGTTCCCAGGAAACTTCGGATAAGTGGACGAGGCCATCGGCTCCTTCGATATTGACGAAAGCGCCAAATTCGGCCAAGCTGGTGACGCGACCTTTGCGAACATCGCCAACTTGCAAATCATCCAGCAAGCGATCTTTGAGCGATTCTCGGGTTTCGTTGATGGCCTGACGTTCAGACAGAATTAACCGCCGACGATTGCGGTCAACTTCGATGACCTGAACCGAGATTTCCTCACCAACCATTTTGCTCCAACGTTGGTCAGGGGTGTCACCGCTGGAATTCATGCGGCGGACCAAGCTAACTTGGGATGATGGCACGAAACCACGCAATTGGCCGATACCTACAATCAGGCCGCCTTTGTTGTAACCAGCGATGGTGCTATCGAAGGCATCTCCGCTCTTGAGCAACTCCTCTGCTTGATCCCAGTCGATTTCTTCGCGCGCGCGGGAGAATGACAAAACCAGATTGCCATTTTTATCTTCAGGGCTGAGGATATAAACCGGGATCTCGGCCCCAACCTTGAATGCAGCGCGTTCCGCAGCATCGATCTGATCGAACTCTCTGCCCGAAATAACACCTTCGGATTTCGCGCCAACACTTACAAGGATCTCTGAATCAGAGATCGAAGCAATCACACCAGTGCGCATTTCACCGGTCTGAGGAAAATCTATACCTAGACCTTCCTGTTCCAGAAGATCAGCCATAGACTCTTGGACTGGCATCTCTTCCATTTTATTTTGTTCTTCTTCCGCTCCCTGCCCAACGAGAGCTTCGCTTTCATCCATAGTAATTAAGACTCCAATTTGATGAGATAAGTTGGTACATTATATCGGCTAAGAGATAAGTTGGCAACCCGTTGCAATGCCTGTTATTTGCCCTTTTGACGCTGAATCATTCTACCTGATGGTGATGATTTGTTTGCCAGTTATCAAACAGATGTTTACAAAGCTCTAACATGGGTCAAATCACCGGCATGATATAATCACTAAAGTTCAAGTTCATCACATTTGGGGATCAATTTTGTTCGTAAAAGTATTTCATCCCCGAAATTTGCAGATGGATGATTCGCTATTTCACAATTGATAAGGAGAAAAATATGTTAATTAGTAAAGAACTCGAAAATGCCATTAATCAGCAGATTGGCGCTGAATTTGCAGCCAGCTTCCAATATGTCAGCATTGCATCCTATTTCGATGCGGATGATCTGCCTCAATTAGCCGCCTTCTTTTACCGCCAGGGAAATGAAGAGCACATGCATGCTATGAAATTCCAGCATTTTCTGATTGACGCGGGCGCTCAAGTGCGCATCCCAGCCATCAGTGAAACCAAATACGATTTCAATTCTGCTGAAGAGTGCGCTCAACTTGCCCTGGATTGGGAAACTGAAGTTACCCGTCTGATCAACGGTCTGATGGATATCGCCGTGAAAGATAGAAATTATATTGCGCAGCAATTTCTCAATTGGTTTGTGACCGAACAATTGGAAGAAATTGCGACCATGAACACTCTGCTCAACACCATCCGTCGCGCAGGTAGTAACCTGCTTTGGGTTGAAGATTATTTGGCTCGCAACCCGATTGCTGCTCCTAGCACTGGTGCTGAAGCAGCCTGAATCTACTTTAGACTTAAAGCGAATAAAATGAAAAACGGGCAGTCCAAAAGGCTGCCCGTTTGCTTTTCCAGCTTTGAAGGTGAGATCACTCTTCTGTTTTATTCTCATCATCGGGTTCTCGCGTGTTCTTTAGGCCCCAGAAAAGCAGAGCGGCTCCGGAACCAAAGGTAAAAGCACCCACACCGCTGGCTGAAGTCGAAAATGAGAGTGCCGCGACCAACAGGAAGAATCCCAGAAAAACTGCGATTTGTAATTGCCAGGGACGATCACGAAAAGCATACAATGTAAACCAGCCCGCGGCTACCCCAAAAACCAACAAACCAAACAGGAGAATTAATTGGGATAGAAATGTGAGAAAATCGAAAAAGCTAAACATGGGAACTCTCCTTCTACCTCTACGTTATTCTTCAGCCCCTATCACATTTACATCCGGGAAAAATTGATGAATTGTGCCCTCAACCCAACCTTTGAGTGTTGCTGCTGAGAGCGGACACCCCACGCAAGCGCCTCCCAACTTAACGGTAGCTGTATCACCATCAAATGAAATCAATTCCACGGAACCGCCATGATATTGTTCGATATAAGCACTGATCTGTGTAATAAGCCCGGTCATTAATTCAGCTTTCGAGTAACTCGTATTATTTAAATCGTTTTCCACCGATCATCCTCCTATAGGTTTTACACCATTCTTCAAGCCATGTTCCAAAAAGGCCATAACCTGAGAATGATCTTGGGTATTTTCCATGCGCCGGGCAACAATACTCGCCAAACGTTCCAAGATAAGTATACCTGTTTCCGGATGATTTTCGCGTAACATCTTTAAATCGGACCCACGCACACGCATCAGAATTGCTGATTGTGTGCAGACTGCGCCAGATGTGTAGGTGCCACTGCCAAAGGCAGCAGACCAACCAAAAACTTCCCCTGGTTTGATGCGACTTACGATCAACTCTGGGCCATCATCGGGTTTAAAGCGAATGGCTACTTCACCTTCAATGACAATATATAGAAATTCCGCAGGTTCCCCTTGCTCAAAAATTATTTGGTTGCCTGAACACTCACACGCGAAAAAATATTGTCGCAACAAGCCTTGTTGCGACGCATTCAATCCTTCGAAAATAGTGAGTTGATTGAAAGCTTTATAGAGCATTTTGGTTATACATTTGGCAATGTCAGGAGTGAAAACGCTGGCTTTGCCCAAGCAGATGTATATACCACTTTAGCCAAGGTAGCTCTATTTTGCCAGTGGCGAAACTCCTCTTTGCTCAGACATTTGTCCCATTCAAAAAGTGACGATTATTGGGTTTTCGTGAAAATTGTCACTTCTCAAGTTGAGTGCCTTAAAAGCGAGAAACGCCCATTTGGGCGTTTCTCATCTCATCAAATTGGTAGAAACTTAGGCTTCCACGGGCTCTTCTGCCCTTACGGTAGTGGAATCATCGGGCTGCAAAAAGACCAGCACCTCTTGTCCTTCTTGGTCCGCGACATCCACAATGACCGTATTGCCGCTATGAAATTCACCGCTGAGCAGTTTAACCGAGAGCGGGCTTTCCACGTGCTTTTGTAAAGCCCGGCGCAGTGGGCGTGCACCAAAAGCCGGATCATAGCCGATGTTTGCCAGCCATTCGCGCGCGGCTCGCGTGATTTCTACTTTTAAGCCATGTTCATGCAAACGCTCGCGAATCTCTGCCATTTGCAAATCAACGATTTCGCTCATCTGCTCCAGTGAAAGCGGCGAGAAGGTAATGATTTCATCGATGCGGTTGATAAACTCAGGACGGAAAGTTTTCCTGAGTTCTTTCTGGATTTTCTCCTGGGCCTCGCGCTCTTTGATATCCCCGGTTTGTAAGAAGCCAATCGAGCCGGAGGTGCGCACGTATTCGGTGCCCAAGTTGCTGGTCATNNCGAATTCCAGACCTCATGGTGGGCTTTTTCAATTTCGTCAAAAAGAATCACCCGGTAAGGGCGACGGCGTACGGCTTCGGTTAGTTGACCGCCTTCTTCGTAACCCACATATCCTGGCGGCGCGCCGAAGAGCCGTGAAACCGTATGTTGCTCCCGATATTCGCTCATATCCACGCGCACCAGGGCTTCTTCATCATCGAACATGAATCCGGCCAAGGCCTTGGCCAGTTCGGTTTTGCCAACCCCCGAAGGCCCGATAAAGATAAATGAGCCAATCGGGCGGCGCGGATCTTTCAGCCCAGAGCGCGCCCGGCGAATGGCATCNNGCGACATCATGCTGATCCACGATTTCATCTAATTCGTGTTCGCCTTCCCATTGGTCACGTAATTCTTTGAATTCTTCTTCCAGGCGCAAACGCTCAGCTTTCTTCTCGGCAGCGCGCTCGTAATCGCGCTCCAACCCGGCTTGCTCTTCCTCCGCGGAAAGCCTGTCGATTTCGGTTTTCTTGGCTTTTAATTCGGGCGGCAGGGAATACAGGGCAACGCGTAGTTTGGCGGCAGCTTCATCCATCAAGTCGATGGCTTTGTCGGGCAAATGCCGATCGGAAACATAGCGATCTGAAAAACGAGCCGCGGCCACCAGGGCTTCATCGGAAAAACGAACTTTGTGATGGGCCTCGTAGCGATCGCGCAACCCTTGCAGCATTAGAATCGTATCATCCACGCTGGGTTCTTCCACATATACGGGCGCAAACCTGCGTTCTAAAGCAGAATCTTTTTCGATATGTTTGTGATATTCATCCAGGGTGGTAGCACCCACGCATTGCAACTCACCACGGGCCAGGGCAGGTTTGAGCATATTGGAAGCATCCAAGGCCCCTTGGGCTGCGCCCGCACCCACAACGGTGTGCAATTCATCAATGAAAAGGATGATCTCGCCCTCGGCGCGCTGAATATCTTCGATAGCGGCCTTTAAACGTTCTTCGAACTCGCCACGGAAACGTGAACCGGCGATCATAGCGCCTAAATCTAGGGAAACCACACGCTTGCCGGAGAGAATCTCGGGTACATCGTTTTGAGCAATCTTCTGGGCCAACCCTTCCACGATGGCGGTTTTACCTACCCCGGCCTCACCGATCAGTACTGGGTTGTTTTTGGTGCGCCGCGAGAGAATTTGAATGACGCGCAAAATTTCGGAGTCACGGCCAATCACCGGGTCCAGTTTGGCCTCGCGGGCCATGGTGGTTAGGTCGCGGGAATATTTTTCGAGTACGCGGTAGCGCGTTTCCGCTTGCGGATCGGTGACGCGCTGACCGCCGCGCACCTGCTGAATGGCCTCGTTGACGCGCTCTTTGGTTACGCCGGCACCTTCGAGCAGCCGGGCACTCGGGGTATTGCGTTCACTCAAAATTGCCAGAAAAAGATGTTCCGTCGAGATGTATTCATCTTTCAGCCGATTGGCCTCTTGATTCGCCAGATCAACAATCCTTTTAACGCGCGGGGTGATAAAAATTTGCCCGGCACCGCCGCCAAAAATATTGGCTTTGGGGCTGGTACGCAGCACATAATCCAAACGCTCAGTGAGGGCTTTATCATCCACTTTGAGCGTTTCCAATAATTGAGGCACCACACCTTGTGGTTGCTCGATGAGCGCCAGCAAAATGTGTTCAGTATCAATCTGGTTGTGGCCGTAACGTTGAATGATTTCTGCGGCCCGTTGAGCGGCTTCTTGAGCACGCTCGGTGAAGCGATCAAATCGCATCATATTAACCTTCCTTTATTCTGTGAAGCACGCTCTGCGTACCCCGCAGCTTGCTGCGTAGGTTTAAACAAGTGCAAAACCTGCCACTCAAATTATAACATTCGGCAGGTTTCAAGGTGTGCGCCGGGCATTAGAGTTTTATATGAAATCGTTGCGGATG
>DOTA01000081.1 GCA_003513015.1 Chloroflexota bacterium | reverse complement strand
TACCGTGGAAGTAGGCGCCAAAGTTGAAATCCAAGAAGACGGCACGCCGGTGGAACGTTATACGATTGTAGGTGCGGCTGAAGCAGACCCCACCAATGGCTTTGTTTCCAACGAATCTCCGCTCGGACGGGCATTAATGGGCCATAAAGCTGGTGATGTTGTTACCGTAAAAGCGCCGAACGGTGAATTTACGGTAACCCTGTTGAAGGTGGAATGAGGATGGGGCTTGACCATCAAGGCCCCGCGCGAGTGTTCACTGCGCGGGGCTTTTTCTTTGTATCAAGGATGCAGAACATTGTTCAAGGGTAAGATCGTGCTTCGCAAAATAGGAGTGTGTTGAAATGGCTGCTGATTACTCGAAACTGGAAAAAATTCGTCTGGAGAAAATCGAAACCCTGCGGGCAGAGGGCATTGAACCCTACCCGACGCGCGCCAAGCGCACGCATACCAGCCAAGAAGCCATTCGGGCGTTTGAGCAGGCCGAGGCCGCCGGGCAAGCCGATCCGTTGGTGGTCACGCTAGCTGGGCGCTTGCGCTCGCTGCGTAACATGGGCAAAATCACTTTTGCACATATCGAGGATGGTTTTGGCCGCGTGCAGCTTTTTTTCCGGGCTAATGATGTAGGCGAGGAAAATCTCAAATTTCTTAATACCGAGTTTGACTTGGGTGATTTTGTGCAAGCCGAGGGCGAGATGTTCCGCACTCGCACGGGCGAAGTTACGCAGCGAGTGAGCGAGTTCAAGATGCTGGCGAAAGCTGTCACCCCTCTGCCCGCTGCCAAGGATGAAATGGTTGAAGGCGAGGTAATACGCCACGCCGCGCTGACCGATCCCGAAACGCGCTATCGCCAGCGTTACGCCGATCTAGCGGTCAATGATGATGTCCGCGAGGTATTTCGCAAACGGGCCGCGATTTTACGCTCCCTGCGCGAATTTTTGGATGGACATGCCTTTTTGGAAGTGGAAACACCCATTCTCCAGCCCATTTATGGCGGGGCGGCCGCCCAGCCCTTCATCACGCATCACAATCAACTCAAGCAAGATTTGTATTTGCGTATCTCATTCGAGCTGTATCTCAAACGCTTACTGGTGGGCGGTTTGGAACGCGTTTACGAAATCGGGCGCGATTTCCGCAATGAGGGGGTTTCTTTCAAGCATAACCCCGAATTTACCCANNTCCATTATGATGGGCAGGAAATCGATCTCACGCCGCCCTGGCGGCGCGTGGAACTGCGTTCTGGAATTTTAGAGGCTTCCGGGATTGATATTGATGCCCATCGTGAGGCCGATTCCCTGGCCGCGGCTATGAAAGCCCAGGGCTTGAATGTCAAACCCGAGGCCACGCGCGGCAAACTGATCGACGCGCTGATTGGTGATTTTCTGGAACCCAATTTCATCCAGCCAACTTTTTTGTACAACTATCCCCGCGATATTTCTCCGCTCGCCAAAAGTATACCGGGTGATCCCCAAACCGTGGAACGTTTTGAGGGATTTGTGGGCGGTATGGAATTGTGCAATGCCTTCACCGAGTTGAATGATCCCCTGGACCAGGAGTCTCGCTTCCTGGAAATGGGACGAGATTACACTTCCGAGGATGAAGAGCGCCATCCTATGGATGAAGATTATCTGCAAGCCATGCGCTATGGTATGCCCCCCAACGGTGGCTTTGGCATGGGGATTGACCGCCTGGCAATGCTACTCACCGACCGGGCCACCATCCGTGAGGTAATTTTGTTTCCGCATCTCAGAAGTCGGGAAGAGTAAAAAAACCAAAAAGACCGGGTTGCTGTAAGCAACCCGGTCTTTTTGGTTTAATGCCCGTTCCGTCCGTTGGCAATATCTTCAGGGGCGAAAATCACTTCATCTTTGCCGGTGAGTTTTTCCTGCACTTTTTGCACGATCAAATCCAAATGTCCGGGGTGTTGCACAAAGTCCATGGCATCTGCAGGGATGGTGAGTACCGGGCATAGGTTGAAGTGGTTGATCCAGGATTCATAAAGATCATTGAGCTGGCTCAAATAATCAGGGCTGATCTGGCGCTCATAATCGCGCCCGCGGCGTTGAATACGGCGCTGCAAGGTTTCTACCGAGGCCCGCAGGTACACTACCAAATCGGGCGGGGGCAGAAATTCGCTCAAAACCTGGTAGAGTTCGCGATAGGTGCTGTAATCGCGCTCGCTGATTTGTCCCTGGCGATAGAGGTTATGCGCGAAAATTTCAGCATCTTCATAAACGCTGCGATCCTGAATCACTGAGTTGGGATGATCGATCAAGGAGCGGTGAATGCGCAAGCGATGCGATAAAAANNGCCACCGGCTCGTAAAAGGGATTCCACTGTAATTTTTGGCAGAGCAGATCAACCAGGGTTGATTTGCCCACGCCAATATTGCCGGCGACGGCCACGAATTTTTTCATGATAGTTTTCCTCGCGATTGAGAATTATTCTGCGGGTGGGAGCGGCACGGTTTCAGTTACCCTGTGATCGGGTTGCAATAGGGCAACAGCTTGCCCAGCCTGTTCATCCATAATGAGATCAATGTGGTGATCCGCTCGGAATGAACTGACTTCGATCAGGCGCAAACAACCGTCTAAGCTGTTTTCGGCGGGCGAAATTTTATTCAAACTATTGGGGGTCTCGTAGAAGAATGTTCGGTTGAAAACCACATTTTCATCATCCAAGAAAACAGCCAGCGGATAGATGTTGGCCTCCACCAAATCCTGAAAGAAATGAGTTCCAAAGGATGGCTCGGGGGCCGGGCCAATCCCTTCTCCGGCGAGTTCCACCAGGGAATGTGTATTGTAGATATCCGCATAGCCGATGTAGACCCCTAAATCGGGGTTTGTGGTGCCCCAGCGCCCGGGTCCCACACAAATGAAAGTTTTTTCCGCCAGGAGTTGATTCAAACGGCCTACCGCTCGCCCCACTTCGGAACGAGCAGCTTGAGTCGGCAAAGAATAATAACCTTCCGGCGAAACGAAAAGCACATAACGAATATCCTTCACCTGACCTTGCGGCACCATCCGATGGGTTGAGAAAACCACATCTTCGTTGTTGATCTTTTCAGGCAAGCGGCCTTCGCCGCCATCTGAGTGCGCCTGTGGACGGCATTGCAAAATGGTGATGAGAGCATTGGGCTGCAATTCTTGCAAGTCTGTCAGGGAAATGGCGAATTCCATATCAACGGGGCGATGATAGTTTTCCTCTAAAATGGAGAGGATGCGCTTCATGCGATCTGCCAGGGGCGTGCGTTGGATGGCTCCCTGAAAAGTCAAAACCACATGGTCAAAACTTCCATTCAGGATGGCACTGCGAATGGGGATCAGGTAACCTCCCTGGTCCAGTTCCGCAAGATAACGCAACGGCGGATACCGGGAGGTGAGCACCTCCTGAATGGGCAAAGATTCAAAGCGGTTTTCTTCAAGGTTGATCAGATCGATATATTGCTGCGAATAGCGCCGGATCGATATTGTGGATGAATCTGGCCGCAACTCGGGGTGACTCAAGGCCACCATGCGCGGATAATCGCGCCCGACGCGGTCGACCGCGCGCGTCCCCAAACCCCAGACCATGCGGAGAAAGCCATCTTCTTTGCGAATTTCAGGCGACCAGCGGTAAAGGTTGCGGCTAAAGCCCACTCCGGCGATCTGCGGAAAATAGTATTTACCACAGCGCTCACCTTCGACTACCTGGATTAAAACTGCCAGGCGCTCGTCGTAATCTTGCAGGCCCATGCTGCGGCGGTAGAGCAGGGCATCCGGATTTAGCCCGCTGGCATACACGCGGGTAATGGCGTTGGTGATGGCGATAAGATTCTCATCCGGGGTTCCCTGGTTAGGGACGAAAACACTTTCATATTTTCCGGCAAAGGAGGTGCCAAAGTTATCTTCCAACAAACTGGAAGAGCGCACAATCAAGGGGCGACCATCGACCTCGTCCAGCATCTTGCTGAGTTTTTCGACAATATCCGGTGGGAAAATGGCATCCTGATATTCCTGTTGGATGCGTTCATAATCCATGCGGATTTGATCTTGGGTTTTATATTTCTGGTCAGCCCAATGCACTAGGCCATTGATCGCCATAAAGGCGTACATCGCATCGGCTCCCAAAAAATATGATTCAGGGATGCGAATGTTCTGCCGGATATCTTCATCCGCCACTTCGCTCAGAATTCGGGCGGCCAGCAGCATGCCGGCGGCTTTGCCGCCAACTTTGCCGGTGCCAATTTTGCGGCGTTGAATCTCGTAGAGATCAGCCACTTTGAACCACTTTTTGGCTATGTTCACATACGCCAGTTGATCGCTGATCATCCGGCGGATCAGTACAACGATCAACTCATTGAGGCGATGCTCATAACGCGCAAATTCGTCGGGGGGTAAGTTTTCAATGGCCTGGGCATGCTCGAAGAGCATCTCTTGCGGAGCCAATTCGGGATTGAAAGAAATCTCGATTTGTTCGGTACGCTGCAAACGTTCTGCTAAAACGCCGCGGACAATCTCCTCGAACAACTCATATTGCAGATTGTAGGCAAAATAATAATCGGTCAGGTGGCTGCGGACGCGGGTCAGGCGCGTTTCCCAAACATCTTCGCTTTCCTCCCAAAATGGATCGTACAAACCCTCGCGGGTTTGCGAACGCACGGCCTGATCGCGTACCTGCGCTTCGAAATCTTTGGGCAAGATCACGCCCCGGTCAAAAAGCTCGCGCCGCATGCGCGCCCGGATGCGCGTGCGCAAGATGGGGTATTGGGCCAGCGCCAGGTAAATCCGTAAAGCACGATCGGTGGAGGGGTGGGGTAAGGTCATAACTGGGGTTAAAAATGAGCACGTTACACAAACCGCGTGTAACGTGCCAGCGCGCTCAACAAAAAGATTAATTGCCCAAATGCATGGGCATAATCACGTGCAAGAAATCGCTGTCGCCCACCGGGCGGATCACTCCGGGGCTGGTATCAGCGGTGGTTTCCAGGGCCACGTTGGGGGTTTTGACCACATCCAGGGCTTCGCGCAGGTAGCGCACGTTAAAGGCGATCAAAATCGGCGGCCCTTCGATGGAGGCGTCTACCACGGTTTGATTCGAGCCGGTTTCTTCGGATTGGCCGGAAATTTCTACTGTGCCGGGGGCTAAATCTTCTGCGCCGGGGGTGATACTCACCCGGGCAATCAGCGAACCTTCACGGGCGAAAATCTCGGCTTGCTTGCAGGCCTTGAGAAACGAGGGGGTGGAAAGCACCGTGCGGGTTTGGTGGCTGCGCGGGATGATCTGCTCATAATCGGGGAAGCTCCCCTCGATGAGTTGTGATACTAATTCAGCATCTTTGGTGCGGAAAATCACCCGGCCACTGCGCGGCGGCAGCATCATGGTGATGTTTTCTTTGCCATCGCCCGAGATGCGCGCCAGTTCACTGAGCGCCCGGGCTGGGATCACCGCGGTGATGGCCTTCTCCACCGGGGTTTCGGTTTCCGCTTTGCGCACTGAAAGCCGAAAGCCATCGGCTGCTGCCATCGTGATCTGGTTGCCCGCTACTTTCAGATACACACCCGTCAAAATCGGACGGGCTTCGTCGGTTGAAGCGGCAAAAGCCACTTGTTGGATCATTTCTTTGAAAGTGCCTACCCCAATCTGAATGCCAGCGCTCAAATCGGGCACCGGCATGGGCGGGAACTCCTGAGAATCTATGCACTTTAAATCAGTATTGGAAGCACCGCAGCGCACGTTCATGGTTTGAGTGCGCACGCTCAAATCCATGCGCACCTGATCGGNNGCGCCAATCCAGCAGGTGATGCCCAATTCCAGGTTGGTGGCCGAGAGCCGCAAGCGGCCTTCATCGGTGGCCAGCAAAATATTCCCCAAAACCGGAAGTGTGCTGCGGGGAGCCACCGCGCGGGCGACAACACTCAAACCATGGGCCAAATTTTCTTGCAAAACAGATACTTTCATGTAGGCTTCTCCTCCGGTGGAACCATTTGATGTGATTCTGCCCCCAGTATACAATGATAAGCCTAAAAATTCCAGTCGGAGATCAGCCTCCCTCTGGGGGAGACGTAACCCCAGAGACGAGTTCCACCACTGAAATTTCAGGTGGCTCCCCTTCCCCAGAGAAGGCCAGCCACCCCAAAAATTCCACGTTTCCCTTGGGTCCCAGCACCGGGGAGCGCGCTAATCCCTTAATCTGGTAGCCATCCCTTTGGGCAAAAGTCAATACATCCAACAAAACCCGGGCATGCACCTCCGAATCGCGCACCACGCCCCTGCCGCGCGCCACTTCCTTGCGTCCGGCTTCAAATTGGGGCTTAATCAAGGTCAGTACTTGTCCTAATTCCCTAACTCCTAACTCTTCGGTTATGGGAGAGGGGTTAAGGGTTAGGGAAAACCAGGCCTTCACCACCGGTAGCAAAATTTTGAGCGAAATGAACGAAGCATCGATGGTGGCAAAATCAATCGGTTCGGGCAGGGTTTCTACAAAGCGGGCATTGGTGCTTTCCATCACCACTACCCGTGAATCGTTGCGCAGATTCCAGTGCAAAATCCCTTGCCCGACATCAATCGCGTAAACTTTGGCCGCCCCGTGTTGCAGCAGGCAATCCGTAAACCCCCCCGTGGAAGCGCCCACATCGGCGCAAACCTGATTGGCAACCTTCAAATCGAAAATTTCAAAGGCTGCTTCGAGTTTTTCTCCGCCTCGCGAAACAAAGCGCGGTCCGTGGTCAACCGTCAGTTCCACATTCGCATCCACTTGGCTGGAGGGCTTCGCTACCACCTGTCCTGCCGCGCGCACCTGCCCAGCCATTACCAGGCGTTGGGCCAGTTCTTCGCTTTCCGCCAAGCCGCGCTCCACGAGCAAGTAGTCAACTCTCATCTTTTTGGGCATAAGGGTATTTTAGCAGGTAACGAGGGACTGGGTAACCGGGAAACCGGGGAATGCCCGACTTTGTAAACCAATCACCGAATTTTCTCTCCTGAATTGACGAATCCCTGCTTACCGAATATCATTCCCCCATGTTGCGCGCCCTGCTAAAAGCCATGCGTCCCAAACAATGGGCCAAAAATATTTTTATTTTCGCTCCGCTGGTTTTTGATAAAAAACTAGAGAATCTGGCTTATATGCTGCCCACCATTGCCGGTGCCATCATTTTCAGCCTGATCGCCAGCGTGGTCTATATCATCAACGATATTGCCGATGTTGAAGCGGATCGTAAACACCCCACCAAGTGCACCCGCCCCATAGCCTCTGGGAAACTTCCCATCCCCTACGCCTGGGGAGCCGCAGTCATCCTTTTGCTGATTTGCTTCCCGTTGGCTTACTGGCTTTCTACAGGATTTGCAATCATCTGCTTGATTTACCTTCTGCTCAATTTGGCCTACTCCAAATGGCTCAAGCACATTGTATTGCTCGATATTATTGTATTGGCCTCCTTTTACGTAATCCGTGTGGCCGCAGGCGTGACGCTGATTGATGTGCAGCGTTTCTCCCCCTGGATTTATATTTTTACCACCTTTTTGGCCCTGCTCATCGGCACTGGCAAACGCCGCGCCGAACTCTCTGAACTGGCCGAAGGCGCTAACAGCCAGCG
>DOTA01000168.1 GCA_003513015.1 Chloroflexota bacterium | reverse complement strand
TTGCACGGCAGGTTTTACGCAGGTGGCCGGGATTGAAGCGCTGACAGGCCCGCAGGAGATGGTGGATGCGATGGTGTCCACTTTCCAGGCGCGGCGGGATTGCATGATCGCCGGGTTGAATGCTATCCCCGGCGTGCGCTGCCAGATGCCGGAGGGGGCTTTCTACGCTTTCCCGAATGTGAGTTCATTTGGGATTCCGTCCAAGGAGTTGGCGCTGCGCATTTTGGATGAAGCGGGGGTCGCGGTGCTTTCCGGCACCGATTTTGGCCCGCACGGTGAAGGCTATCTGCGCCTGTGTTACGCCAACTCGCTGGAGAATATCGAGCGAGCATTGGAGCGGTTAACGGCGTTTTTTGCCGGGTTGTAAAATTATCACCATATTGAGAACAGGACTGCGATTTTCGCAGTCCTGTTTGATCTTTTTAGGGTAGTTGTTCTCTCTGTCGTAGATTATTCTTGAATGCATTAGGGGTGGTCGCGTCGCACCAGCGGCAGGTAAATCCGGTTGCCCCAAAGCTGACCGTAGAGATTTGTATTGGTGGCGGAGATGGGCTGATCTTGCCAGGCTACCAAAAAGTCGCCGTTAGCTCCGGCGGCTACGCTGGAAAGATCAGCAGCCACGCCCGAGAATTCAGCCGTATTTCCTAGCAGCGCCCCCCCATAGGAGACCGCCCGGCCTCTGATAGGTTTATCCACTATACCCTGGGGGTATCGCCAGGTGACAAAATACTGTTGGTTGATCTCCGAACCGGCAATAGCCGGGCTGCTCTCATCGATACCAGAAGACCAGGAAACCCAAAAGTCTTTGCCTAAAGAACCATCTTCTGCTACGAGACGTGCATAAATATCCCGATCGGATGGAGCGTAATCAAGTTCCCAAACTACCAAAAATTTGTCATCTGTGGGTGCGGTGGGGAGGGCCGCTACAGCCGGGGATGTGCTGGATTTGGAGTAATAAGCAATGGTAATGTCACCCTGGAAAAGTCCGCCCCCGCCATGCACTTGTTGGCCGTGAATATCAATGAGGGTACCTGTATCTAGCTGCCAGACCACCAGGTAGCGGTTGGCGTGGCGGTTATAAGCTAAATCGGGTTCTTCACGCGGCTGATTACCTTCCGAGACGGCGAACATGTTGCCTTCCAGTCCGCCTGCGCCATTGACCACTTGCCCATAGATTCCATATGTGATCGGCAGGGGGTGCCAGGTTTCCGCCCAAATTACCAGATACCGATCAGAGGTTGAAGCATAGGAAACCGCTGGCTTGACCGGCGTATAGTTATTATAACCTGGGCTGCGGATTGTCAGATCGTTGACGTCTAAAACCTGACCGGTTCCAGAGATGCGCCGGGCACGAATGCTATAACCACTGGCCGCGGCGTACTGCTCCCAAACCACCAGGTATTGGTTGCTGGCGCTGTTATAAGCCACATTGGGATAACGGCGCTCGGCGGTGCATCCGGCAGAAATATAGAATGGCCCACCCACCAGAGCCCCATTTTTTGAGATGCGTTGCGCCCGGATATCATCACAACCCGCTCGGTCGTTGTACCAAACTGCCAGATACTCTTGGCGCTGGCTGTTGTAAGCCAGCGCTGGTGAAACCTCTTGTTCGGTGCCCTCAGAAATAACCAGTGAACCATCAATGGGTGTGCCCGCTTCTGTTTTTATTGGAATAAGTAGTAGGAAAAGTAGAGTCCCCCCAACAATAAAAAATTTAAGCCCCAAAGTTTTAACCATAGCTGTTCTCCTTTTTTGCGAACCGCCCCAAGCTTACCTGGTTTCATTCAATCATGAAACTGAACCAACNNTTTTAACAAAAGCCAGGGTTCATTCGCTCAATCCGGGTATGCTAACCCAAACTTTTCGTCCAGCAATCTCAAATCTTCGCGATGCTTTTCGGGGAGTTCATATCCGGTGTGGAAGCGCTTTTGCGCCTCGGGGGTGAGGCACTGCACCGCTACCCCCGTAATCGTTCCCACCCCGCTTAAATCATCTTTGGGAATCGTAAAATCTGCGGATTCTTCCCAGGCAGGGAGGCCGTTACCATCTGCATCCAACCGTATCGCGTGGGCATCGAATTCGCGCCCCTCCGCATCGTGCAGCACAAAGGCGGTGGCGATTTCGTTCCCCGCGGAATCGGTATCCCCACGGTTTTCGGACCAAAGCTCTTTTAAATGGTAGCCCTCCCTTGCCAGGATTCCCTGCATCTGAACCATATCATCCAGCTGCAGGAGTACATCCAGATCTTTGTGAGGGCGGGTCTGCTCTCCGAGCAGCGCGTCGATTCCCCAGCCACCGGTTAACCAGATGGGAATGTTGTGGTCAGCTAAAAGTTGGTAAATGTGAAGCACATCTTCGGCGGTTGTCATCTATGTGTTTGGGTCTGTTCTCGCTCCCGCGGGATGCGATTTTCGATCAACGGTGCGATGACGCGCTCTAAAAAGAGGGCTTCATATTTATCTTCAATATATAGGCTGGCTAACACGCCGCCTAAAAAGCTAAACAACCAGCGCGGCTGGCCTACAAGCGCGAACAACAAGGCCGGGTATAACTTGGTGCTGACCGGAAAGCTATTGATGTGCAGGCCGCTTTCGGTCGTGTGCTCAAAACGGATGGTTTGCACCGTTTCGCCAGTTACCCGGCTGCGAATTTGTCCGCCGATCCAGTTGCCCGCAAAAGCAGCGCCCGCGGTAGTGAGCATACCAAAAATAACGCGTAAAACCTTCATCTTTTGCTCCTTTCTCTGGTTTGAATGTTATCACGAAGTGTGCCCTGAATCACAAAGCGGGNNGGAGCCTCCACAATGGCCTGGGAGGCCAGCGGCGCTTCGGGCACCACGATCAGCATCACGATATAGGCCCAGAAGAGGGCTGATCCAGTGAAGATAGCGCCAAAGACAAACAGCAGGCGCACCAGGGTTGAATCGACGGCAAAGTATTCGCCCAGGCCGCCGCAAATTCCGGCGATCATGCGGTCATCTTGCGAGCGGTAGAGTTTTTTTACGTTTTCGGTCATGAGTTTTTCTCCTGTGTAGCAATTGATTTCACGTTCAAAAAGTTATACGCAGGATGCTGGGAAAAGTTGCAAGGCTGACCGCGGACCGCGGACGACGGACCACCGTGGTTTACCCGCCGTCTGCGGTCAACCGTCTGCGGTCGTTAAAAATACTTTGTTCTTCCGGAGTAAGCCTGCCAACAATTTGCTCATATTCATAGATCGTGCGCTTTATGGCTGCTTCGATGGCGTAGGGGAAGAGCGGCCCTCGCCCAGGGTGATCCAGATTCATGTGGGTGTGCGAATCTTTGGGGGCGCGGCGATATGCCAGGGAGTAAAACCCGGGGATGAAGGAAACCCAATCCCACAGGTAGACATTACCGGATTGTAATTGGGGGTGGTGCAAAAACTCTGGGAGCAGTGTGCCCACCTGGGCTGGTTCCGGCAACTCCCCTGCGGGGTGAGAATCCGCCCAAAGCCGGAGATAATTGCTGTGGGCGTAAAAATCCTGGGCGGTGTGGGTCAATCTGCCCAAGGCTTGCCAGGCGGGTGTAGGATCATCCCCCTGGTGCAGCGTATCCCCCACAATTTCGTGCTGTTCATCCATATACGCGTAACTGGCCTCAAAGGCATTGGCATCAAAATGATATTCGTTGTGGCCGAACTGGCCGCGCAGCCGGTCTTGATGCAAGTTGGCGGCGAGGATGGTGTGCAGCGCCCTGGGGCTAAAATAAGCCTTCAGGGCGCGGGTAGTAATTTCGGTGTGATAGGGTTTGAGCATGATGAGTTTAGGGGTGTGCCAACCCGACCAACTCGTAGACGATGGCGGCTTCAGCTTTGCCCTTGACTTTGACCGGGGGCATTTCGTTGGCGATGATGTGCGGGGCAATGGCCTGGTAGGCGGCGATAGAGAGGATGATCTGCCCAGGTTCGGCGATGGATTCGAGGCGTTGGGCGTAGTTGACTGTATCGCCGATGGCGGTGTAGTTGAACAAATCAGTGGTGCCCACGTTGCCGACCATGGCATCCCCTAGGTTGAGGCCTACGCTAAAGAAAAGCTGGTTTTCTGCGCTCATTTGGGCGCGGTGTTTGCGAATGGCGGCGTTCATGGCCAGGGCCGCGCGGGCCGCCCGCAGGGTGTGGTCATCCTGGCAGTCGGGGGCGTTCCAAAAGGCCATCACGGCATCGCCCATGAATTTGTCGAGAGTGCCTTCTTCTTCGAGCACGGCCTGAGCGGCTAGCGAGAGATAAGAGTTGAGAATTTCGAATAAATCTTCGGGTTGGTTGCGTTCACTAAAGGGCGTGAACTGGTGAATATCGGCGAAGAGCACCGTCAGGGGTTGGCGGATGCCATCCAACCGCAGGGCGCTGGGATCTTCGAGCAGGCGGTCGCGCACCCGCGGGGCTACTACCTTGCCAAAGGTCTGGCGGATGCGCTCTTGCTCGGCTTCCAGGTGGCGCTGTTCGGTGAGATCGTCGATCACGATGGTAGCGCCTTTGGTGGCTAATTGGGCATCCTTAAGCGGAGATACGGACAGGCGCAGAAAGGCTGGGCCACGCTGCGGGATGGTGGGCGTTAGCTCCTGGCCCAGGGTAGTGCTGCCGCTCTCGATGGTATCNNGTGGTAATCACGCCGGAGGACATCGATTGGAAGATGTTGTCCATCAGATTCTTCATTTCCAGGGTTTGGTTGAGGGTATCTTGCAGGTTGGCGAAGAGTCGCACATTTTCGAGTGCCAGGGACGATTGGGCGGCGACGGCGTTGAGAAATTCGAGATCATCGCTGGTATAAGGCTCGCCGGAGCGGCGGCTGCCCAGCGCGCCAAAGCCGATCAGTTTTTCTTCATAGCGCAAGGGGATGAAAACCCGGCATTGCATTTGCTCCAATAATTTGCTTTGGGTTTCTAGCTCTGGAGGGAAGGGCTTGCCCGGCGGAAACCAGATGCTTCCCGGGGAGCGGTTGAGCAATTCCACCAGAGGGCTTTCGGAGGGCAGCGTGACCCGTAGAGTTTCTTGAGAACTGCGCGGCCGGTAAATCGCTTCGTCATCATCGTAAAGGTACAGGGTGATGTTGCTAGGGGCCAAAGCCGCGTTCAACTCTTGTTCGAGCAAGTTGAGCGTGTAATCCATTTTGGGGGTGAGAGTCAATTCTTGCGAGAGGCGCGTTAACACCCGACGGTAATCTGCCCGAGTGCGGTAGAAGATGCGGTTGATGCCCCGCTGCATGAAGTTACGGATAGGGTTAAGCGCCACCACCAGAGTGAACAGGTACAGGGCAATTACAAAGGGATCATCCGGCTGCACACTCGCGGGGACCAAAGCCGAAATGGCGGCCAGCAGCAGGTAGAAAAGCATGACCGCGCCTGTGGCAGTCAGCAGATAAGTCAGGCTGGTACCCAGCACGCGATCAACATCCAACATGCGGTAACGCACAATGGCATAGGCTACCGAGAGCGGCAAAATTGCCAGGGCGGGGAAGGCCACTATCACCGGGAAGCGTACCAATTGTCCCAGGGCGGAGGGCAGCAAAAAAAGGAATAGGATCGGGCCAAAGGATAGAGCCGCGCCGAAAATGATGATGCGGCTTTGTTGGCGCACAATCGCCGAGTTGCTGCGAAAGACACGCAGCAGCAACATACTCAAAAAGAGCACGATAGCAGCGGCACTGAAACCGTAGTTCCACAGCCAGGTGCTAATATAGCCCCAAGGGCTGCTCGGAGAGATCAATTGGCGCGTAACCGGAATCAAAAATAGAATGGTCGCAAGCCAGGGTAACTGCCGTAAAACCGGGCGTTTCTGCACAAAAGGTACTTGCTGTGGGAATACCAGCGCCAGCACAGCCAAAGCGCCCGCAGCCACCGGCACGCTATAAGCCCATCCCAGCACAAAATGCTGGCTGGTGTTCATGTCAAAATAAGCACCTGTCGTAACGCTGACGGCGGCGGCAAAGGTCAAAAAGGAACGGGCCGGGCTTTGGTTGCCGCCTAAACGGTAAGCCCACAAGCCGATGGCCAGAATGGCCAGCCCTACGAGATAGGGCACAGCAAACCAATTTAGCAATTCGCTCAGCTTAAAGGCTCGGGGTGTTACCGTAACTTTGTAAAAACTCCCGTCTTGTTTTTGAAGCTGCAATTGCACCGGTTGGTAGCCTGTGGTATTCAGCATTTCTCTCAAAGATTTAGCATCCTTCACGGGTGTGTTGTTCAAGGCAAACAGCTGGTCATAACCCTGCACGCCCGCTTGTTTGGCAGGCCAATCAGTACCCTCGATCAGGCTGACAACTTGATTTGGCTCCAAAAAAATACCGAGAAAGGGCTGTTGCGCCCATTGAATTGCCCAAATGGGCGCTAAAATCATCACCACCAACGCAATCAAAGTAAAAGTCAACGGAAATGTATGGTGAATCCAGTTGGATGGTACTTGTAAGTTTTTCATGGCTGTTCATCCACCGTAATAAATGCTTTGATTTTTTCGAAAGTAGCCGGGCCGATGCCAGATACCTTTTGGATTTCTTCGATACTGCTAAAATAACCGTTTTCCTGGCGAAAGGCGATGATTTTTAAGGCCGTGGCTGGGCCAATACCCGAAAGGGTTTCCAACTCCGGTTGGGAGGCAGTATTGATATTGATGAGAGGTGTGGAGGATGTTGCTGCCGGAATGGATGTAGGGTTTTGATTTTGCGGGGATTGAGCGTTAGGTTCCCTTGTGGGGGCCGGAGTGGCTGTTGGGATTTGGGAGGGCACCAACACTCGGGTACCATCTTCCAGTAAAGCGGCCAGGTTCAGCCCGCTGGAGTCCGCTTGAGGGGTAAATCCGCCAGCAGCCTCGATGGCGTCTTGTACCCGGCTACCGGGTGGCAGGGCATGAACGCCCGGATTGATTACTGCCCCACTGATATGTACTTGAAAAGGAATTGGGGTGGGTGGGGGCAGTAGTGCGATCGGGTTGCCGCGCGGTGGCTGGCTGGCGAGGTAAATGATCCCAGCCCCCAATAATCCAAAGATCACACCCAGAACGACGATCCACCAGTTTTTCATTGCGTATCACTCCTTGCCCTGAAATGCCGGGGCCAAATAGGTTGGTGACAGAAACGAAAGATTTTCTCACGCCAAATAATAAAAAAACAACTTCACGCCTTAGCAACTCTGCGTGAGGCGAGTTTGTGTTCAAATTTCCTTTGATGGATACGGAATTTCAAAAGAGAGCGCTATTCGTAAGTTTGCTCGAGCTTTAGCCCCAAGCGCTGGCGGTTGGGGTCGATGTTGAGAATGCAAACTCGCACGCGCTGACCTTTGTTGAGAATCTTTTCGGGCTGGTTGATGTTTTTGCCATTGATTTTCAAGGCCGAGGCATGAATCAAGCCATCAATCCCGGAATCTAAACGGGCGAAGACTCCATAAGAAACGATGCTGGTAATGGTGGCATCCGCTGTATGGCCAGGCCGGTATTGGGATGCAATCGTTTCCCAGGGATTGGGCATCAGGCGTTTTAGGCTAAGGGCGATGCGCGCTCGTTGCCGGTCGATTTCGAGTACGGTTACTTCTACTTGATCGCCGGTAGAACACACATCTTCGGGGTGTTGCACGCGCCCCCAAGAGAGTTCTGAGATGTGAATCAGTCCTTCCATCCCACCTAAATCTACAAAGGCGCCAAATTTGGCAATCGTTGTGATTTGCCCTTGCAAGCAATCCCCTTCGCGTAAATTTTCAAGCAGTTGGATGCGCCGTCCCGTGTCCGCTTGTGCGGCTCTTTCCGAGAATACAACCCGACCGCGCCCCGGTTCGCTTTCGATGACTTTCAGGTGAACTTTTTTCCCCACATAATCTTCCAAGATTTCTTGGATTTCGTTTTCTTCTTCGCATTTGCCTGAAACCCGCACCAGATGCGAGATCGGCACAAAACCTTTCAAGTTATCGACTTCTACGAGAATTCCGCCGCGGTTGTAGCCCGTAACTTTCAAATCGATGGCTTGATCTTGCCGGTAAAGATCATTTGCCCGTTCCCAATCTTGATTTTGAAGATCTGGTTCAGGGTCATGTGGCTCTGGTGTTTCCTCGAAGGTGACAGGAACGGGTGGCGGTTGTTTTGGGTTCGATTTGAAGCGCTCTTCAACGCTTTCTAAGATCGCCATCCACCAGTCATCATTTAGCTGTGGTGGTGCCCCTGCTGCTTCTGTGATTTGATTGTTGTTCACCATTAATCTAGCCTTTACTTTTAATTGGACAAGAACAGATTATTTCTTATTATAGACGAACATTTAAGGATTTTGTGGGTCTTTAAGTCAATTATTTGTGGTTTTGCTCGATATCATCGCGGGCTTGATTCTCCATTTCGATGAGAGCATTTGCGACTGCTTCAATGGCCACGCGCTGTTTGCGATATAGGTCAGCTTCCGACATAGCCAGGCGTAAAGCAATCTCTCGAACTTTGCGGCCTTCCATAAACTTCATCTCTAAAATATTATACAAAATCCATTCGGCGGTAAAACGTCTCTCGCCTTCAGGCCGCACGCGCTCGATGCCCTGGCGCAAAATCGAGCGCAGCGCATTGGCCGAAACGCCTTCGTGTTCATCCATGGCTTGTTGGACAACTTTTAGATTAATCAATGGACTTTTGGTCAGCTTGGGACCACCCCAATAATGGGTGAGGGCGTCTTTTACCCATTTTGAGAGGTCGCTGGGTGTTAAATCCAGTTCGCTGTCGGGGGTGGTCAGAACGACGGTGCCATCGTAACGGGCAGCCGCGCGTAATTGTTGGATAATTTCCACTTGCGGGGTCAGGCTTTCGAGGGAACTAAAAACTTGTTCTTGCCGATAACGGTCTTCTAAAGCCAGGGCTGCCCGACGCGAGAGTGCGGAGAGTGCTTCACGCTGTTCATCATCCGGGGGTTGATTTTGGTTTTGGGCCGCGCCCATTAATCCCAACAAGTTTGGGTTTTGTGGATCGTTATGTTCAAACAGCGGCACAATCCAAAAGTCGCCCCAGGTAAATAACTGCAAGGCAGGTTTGATCTTTTTTTCGCCGTTCCCATTTTTAATAACCATTTGTAGCAGATCGTTTGAGATGTTTTCATCTGGCAAGAGATTTTTGTCACCGATCGTGACCAGTAAATCTAATCCCTGGGGGCCGAAGGAAGCTACGAAAGCGGTATCCACCTGGAAGCGGTCACAAACCGCGGTGAGCACCGATTCCAGGAATTGGCGTAAATCTCCCTGGCTGAGCAGGCGTTCTTCCAGGTTTTGGAGCAGTTGCAAATTATCGCGATCACCTCCGTAGAACAGCCAGCGCTCCCAAACCGGGGAGAGCAGCGTGATGGCGTACTGCATCAAAATCATCGTGGCAGCCGAAACCACGGGCACCGCGGCAGAATAACTCGTACCGAAATTTGCCTCCCCCCAACGACGCACCATGGTGCTGACCATCAAAACGGTAGAAGCGGTGATAGGACCGCGCATCAGCCATTTGAAGAGGCGGCGTTTGACCACCCGGTCGGGCCAGGGAACGCCAAAAAATGCCACTGCATAGGCCATAACCACCAGGAATACGGATACCAGCAAATTGCTGATAACCGCTGCCAGCCAAAAGATGATGGGAAAGCGCGTGGCGAACCCGGAGCCAAACAGGAGGAAGGGGTATGATCCCAACGCGGGGGCCAGTGCGCCGATAATCAGGTAAGCCATGCGGCGGCGGCTGGTTGTGGTGACTGTTCTGCGGTAGGCGCGCCCGAAATTGATCCAGGCTAAAATCATGCTGGCAGCATAAAATAGGGCAAAAACCCAGGTCAGGGGCATGCGTTGCAGGTGGGGGGCCGGTTGCCCTTCGGGGATGAGGGGGCCTACCAACCAGGAGAAAGGCAATGAGAACAGGAAAAGCGCTGAGAGCAGATAAGCCACCCGGATCAGAATCCGTCGTCGGCCTCGCGAGGGACGTCCGGTGGTGGACATCAACGCATCTGAAAAGTGCAGATAAACCGCTGGGAGCAAGATGATCCCCACCCATTGAAATCTCAGCCAGATTTCAGCCCATTGGGGATCAGCAACGCCCGCGAAGGTTTCCCCCACAAATACGATGACAACGCATACTAAAATGATGGCGAAGGAGCGCGCTACCCGGTCGCGCAAATTAAAGGATAGGGCATATAGCAGTAAAGAAAATGCTGTAATTGCGATCCCCGCTGTGAGTAGTTCATTGAACAAGCGTAAAAAACTAATAAGACCGGACATAGGGAGCTTTGTAACAATAACTTCCCGCTTCAGGGCTGCCTACCCTGATGAAAATTCGTTCTTAGATGATTTCTAAGATCAAGGGAATAGGGGTGTTATCGGAGCCACTTCGAGAAAAATAAGGCGATATCGTTATTCGCGTAGTAATGGTCATTATAACCGCAGAGTTCAAACCCTAGCCGGGCAGCAAATTGGATGGCCGGGTAGTTTTTTGGCTGCATTTCAAGGATGAGGCGGCGACTCGTTTTGTGTAATGCCCATGCTTGGGATGCCAGGATCAGCGCGGTGCCGATGCCCTGGCGGCGTAAGCGCCGCATGACTAACAGATCAGTCATCCAGGTGGTTTGGGGAGCCATATTTTGCATCAAACAGGCATAAGCCACGATTTCAGATTCCGTGGTTGCCACCAAAAGGCCATCTCGTTGGTTCCAGTCATCCGTGAGTTGTTGGGGGCTGCGCGGATAGCGAACCTGCACTGAACGGGGCAAGCGGGCTTCTCGGAAAATCACGCCCGTTTGATGCTCTTCGCGCTGGATTTCCATTTGCCAGACATAATCGCTGGTGTAACTGTGGTCAAATGCGATCAGGCTGGGGATGTCTTCATTGGTGGCCGGGCGGATTTCAATTTCGGGCATCAGAACTCCATTATTCCTCGGGGGGCGCTTCCACGCGCACCTGAATTGTGCAAGGGGCCAACGCTTGCCCGGCGTTATCGGTGACGACCAGGCGCAGGTAGTAATCTCCGGGGGTCAGGCGCGCCGTATCCCAGGGGCCGAGCACATCCTCTACAACGGTCACGTTCCCGGCCTGGAGGGTTAGCCAGGTTGAATCGTTGACTTGCGCGGTTTCATATTTGTAAAACCCAAAATTGGGAATATTGGCAGTGCCGATGATATTGATGAGTCCGCGTACGCTGGCACCTGCCGTGGGAGCTGTGATTTCAATTTGGCCGGGAACGCAGCCGCTGCCTCCAGGGGGGAGTGTTGCTCCCAAAGTTGGAACAATCCCGGGTGTGCTGTTGGCATCCAACGTGACCGTGGGAGTGGCCAGCAAATCCAAAGTGGGCGTGAAGATCGGCGCGGCACCTGGTACCGTGGGTACCACATACGAAACCAGGGCAAATTCAACCACGCCCAAAATTAAAACAAAAACCAACACGCTGGCCGACCAGTTCAAACGGGCTTGGGCGGTTTCACGCTCCAGGCCGAAAGCCGCTTCGCGTAGTTCACCCCAGGCGACCATGAATTTTCGCAGGTACCAGGCTGCTACAACCCCTAAAATGATGTAAATGTAGATTTCATAGTCGTGCACAAAGCGCAGGGCTTCTTCCATGCGGTCACCTGAATCGGGGCTGGTTTTATTTTATAGTTCCAGGCGGTCTAAAGTGCCTTCGATAATCCGGATGAACTTGGGTACCATTGCTTTGCCCGCTTCCAGAACTTCTTCGTGCGAGGTGGCTGTGTTGCCATCCAGGTTGGCTTTGTTGCTGATGCCTGAAATCCCCAAAACACGCTGGCCGCCTTGTCGGGCCACGGTTACCTCCGGCACGGTGGACATCCCCACGGCATCCACGCCCACGGCCCGCAAGAAACGCAAGTCGGCCGGGGTTTCAAAAGAAGGCCCTGCCAAACCCACGTAAACACCTTCGTGTAACAGCATATTTTCACTCTGGGCTACATCGCGGGCCAGTTGGGCTAATTTTCGATCATAAGCCTGGCTCATATCCGGGAAGCGCGGGCCCAATTCATCCAGGTTGGGGCCGCGCAAGGGGTTTGGTCCGGCCATCCCAATCATATTCAAATGATCCGTAATCAACATCAAATCACCGGGTTCAAATTCGGGGTTCACCGCTCCCGCGGCGTTGGTCACAATCAAAATCTCCACGCCCAGACGCTGCATCACCCGTACCGGTAGCGTCACCTGATCCATGCTGTAGCCTTCGTAATAATGCACCCGCCCCTGCATCACGATCACATCATGATTGTGCAACGCACCAACCACCAGTTTGCCCTGATGCCCGATGACCGTAGAAACCGGCCAGCCCGGCAACTCGCCGTAAGGGATCACGGTTGGATCGCTGACCGATTCGGCCAGAGAACCCAAACCGGAACCTAAAATTAGCGCAATGCGTGGCTGGGTTCGCAAACGCTGGCGTACCACTTGCGCAATATCCTCAATTTCTGCAAGTGTAATGAACGTATCCATCTATTTCTCCTGTAAAAATGGTGAGAAAAGCCCTAACGCGTGTCTTTATTACCAGACTTTTGGGTTAGGGCATTCTGAGCTTGCATCACGCTGGAATTATACCCTTCACGGTCACAAATTGCGCTTTCACATCGAAAGAGATGGGCGATTCGTGACCGGGGCAGTTCTACCTCAGGATTGGGCTTGAAGCACTTCCTCGAAAGCAGCAACGGTCTGCTGCACAGCCTTGTCATCGATCCAATAATGGGCGACTAAGCGGAAGCGGCGTTTGCCAGTCACCCCAACCAGCACACCTTTTTCTTTGAGCAAACCGGCAACTTCTCTGGCATCGTGAGTGATTCCGTTCCCGAGGGTCAGATACACCATATTGGATTGCGGGGTCCCTGGGTCAAGCACCACCCCAGGGAGGGCAGCCAACCCCGAAGCCAGATTCCGCGCCCGTTGATGATCCTCGGCCAGGCGCGGCACCACTTTTTCCAGCGCCACAATCCCTGCCGCGGCCAAAATCCCGGCCTGACGCATCCCGCCGCCCAACTGTTTTCGGATGCGGTGCGCTTTGCGGATGAATTCTTGACTGCCACAAATCACCGAGCCGACCGGTGCGCATAGTCCTTTGCTCAGGCAAAAGGTCAGCGAATCCACAGGCGCGGCCAATTCAGCCGGCGAAACTCCCAGGGCTGCGGCAGCATTGAAGATGCGCGCCCCATCCAGGTGCAGAATCAATCCGTGTTCGGCAGCCAATTCCCCGATAGAGCGGGTGTATTCCACGCTTAACGGCGCGCCGCCGCAGCGGTTGTGAGTGTTCTCCAGCGTAATCAGGCGGGTGGGCGGAAAATGAGCATCATCGCCCCGGATGGCCGCGCGAATATCTTCCGGATCAAGGGTACCGTCGGGTTGGTTAGGGATGGTGTGCGGGTGCACGCCGCCCAGGGCCGCAATGCCGCCGGCCTCATAGAGAAAGGTGTGTGCCAGATTGCCGAGGATGATTTCGTCGCCGCGGGTGCAGTGGGCCAAAATCGAGGCCAGGTTGCCCATCGTGCCGGAGGGCACGAAAAGCCCGGCTTCTTTGCCTAGCATGGTTGCGGCCATGGCTTGCAGGGTGTTCACGCTGGGGTCTTCACCGTAAACATCATCGCCGACCGGGGCTTGGGCCATGGCTTCCCGCATCTCGGGTGTGGGTAGGGTAACGGTATCGGATCGCAAATCAATGGGGGTCATGGGATTCTCCGGTGTTTGAGTGTCAAGTGTCGAGTGTCAGGTAACAGGTTACATGCAACTTGCAACCTGCCACGAATTTCAAGCCAAATTTTCGAGTATGCGTTTTAACTCATCCGGTAACGGAGCCTCGAAGGTGCGAGGTTCGGCCTCGTCGGGGAGCGAAATTTGAAGCTTTTGGGCATGCAAAAAATGGCGATCGAGCGGTAGGGTAGGTTTGTGCCGCCCATAAACTGTATCGCCCACAATCGGGCATTCCAGAAAAGCCAGGTGCACGCGAATCTGGTGCGTGCGCCCGGTGAGCGGGTGTACTTCGAGCAGCGTATGATCTTGGTAGCGTTGCAGGGTTTGATAATTGCTGATGGCGGCGCGCCCTTTAGAATCGGGCGTGATGCGCATACGCTTGCGTTGGGTGGTATCGCGCCCGATGGCCGCCTCCACCCGCCCGCTGGCGGTGGGGGGGTGACCATCTACCAGCGCCAGATACACTTTTTGCACGGTGCGGTCGCGGAACTGTTTTTGCAAAAAGTGGTGCGTGCGATCATTTTTAGCCAGCAAAATCAGCCCCGAAGTGTCTTTGTCTAGTCGATGAACCACGCCGGGGCGCTGCACGCCGCCTACTCCCTCCATTTCGGGGGCGTGCGCCAGGGCAGCATGTACCAAAGTTCCGGCGTGATGCCCGGCCGCGGGATGCACCACCATCCCGGCGGGCTTGTTGACCACGATCACATCCCCATTTTCGAAGATGATATCGAGCGGGATTTCTTCGGGTTGCAAATCCGAGGGGGCCGTGGCCGGAATTTTGACCAGCACGCGCATCCCCGTTTCCAGGGTTTGGCCGGTTTTATGCGCGGGCTTTTCGTTGATCAGAACCAGTTCATCTTTGATGAATTGTTGCAGTCGCGAGCGCGAAAACTCCGGCAGCCGCTCGACCAGGAATTTATCGAGCCGTTGGGGTTCTTTATCTTGATAAACGAAGTTTACGTGGCGCTCACTCACCCTGGATTTCCTCAATGTTCAAATGATTTTCCGTTTCCGCAGTTAGGTCATCTGATGGGGTTTCCGGCGGTTTCTGTTTCCTTTCTTCGATCCAAACCCCCAGGATTAAGATCACCGTTCCCACCGAAATAGAGGCATCGGCTACATTCCAGACGGCAAACTTGCCTACCGAAACAAAATCGGTCACGTGCATGTCATACATCATACGGTCGATCAGATTCCCTAAAGCGCCGCCCATTTGCATTCCCAATGCCAACCGAATAAGCCAACTGCTGCGATCAACTTGCGGAAAGTAGAAAACAATTGCGCCTACCACCACGATCGCCAGTAGGGCAAATACAATGCTCAAATCTTGTCCCAAGCCAAAGGCCGCGCCTGAGTTTTGCCAATGAATAATGCGGGCATAGGGTGCCAGCCAATCCCAGGGCACCCAGATTTCTCCAAATTCCAGGTTGGCGCGCACCAGGTTTTTCGTCCATTGATCGAAAATGATGACTATACCCGCAATCGAAAATAGCATTAAGTAATCTTGAAGATAACGTTTCAAAAAAAGCCTCCGGGTGAGGGGGTGTGGATTCGACCCCATTTTACCCCAAGTGAGCTTCCCTGGCGTGAGGGAGCATTTTAGGGTGGAAAATCTAAAAGAAATGTACGGGGCAGTAGCCGATTGAACAAATCTCGGCAGCATCCTGAGCTTGCCGAAGGCTGCGATTTACGTTTATTCGGACAAATCTGAAGTGCTTTGTCCCGGCGAGTATCTCAAAGTGGACAGGAAAGTGCTTAAGGAATCGGCCACAGCTTGAGGTTGTTCGAGCATCACCATGTGCCCCGCAGCGGGGATTAGGTCAATTTTGGCCCGAGGCAACTGATCTGCCAGGTATTGAGAGTAACGCACAGGGGTGAGGGTGTCTTCTTGCCCGCAAATCACCTGCGCGGGGAAACGAATTTTATGCACACTTTCCATCACATCAAAAGCATTGCAGGCCAGGAAATCGCCGTGTAAAACGGCCGGCCTGATGGCGCTCATCCGTTGGGCGGATAATTCAATGAGGCGGGAATCGCTTTTGGGGGAGAAAGCTCTCTCCATAATGGCACTGATGGCCGCGGGAAAAGTTGTCGGGCTGGCTGTATTCTCCAGGATTTCAGGTGCCACCCGTAAACGTGCGCCTGTGCCGATCAATCCCAGCGCCAGAACATGTTCGGGGTAGCGGAGTGCCAAAGTAAGCGCGATAGCGCCGCCCATCGAGTGTCCAACAAAAACAGCCCGAAAAATATGAATGCTTTCCATCCATTGAATGATCCCCTGGCAATAGGATTCGATTTTCTGATGACCGCGCCCGCCAGATTGCCCATGTCCCGGAAGATCGATGGCGTAGACGCGATACCCAGTGAGACGGCGAACCTGGGCCGGCCAGTGCAGGTGGGTGCCGCCAGCTCCGTGGATTAGCACCACCGGAGGGGATTCCCCGCTCCCTTCCGGAGAGCAACGGTAATAGATATCGGCATCAAATGGCATTGTTTACTCCGAAGTTGTTTGGGATTTTGCTTTGCGATAAGTATGCAAGATACCGCTCCCCAGGCCGATCAAAAAACTGCCAATCAACCAGATGGGTGTGCGCTCGATGACAGAAAGGATGGTTTGTGGGGTGAAATCTGGGATCGGATGGCTGTGCAGGCCGCTTTTGAAAGCCATCCAGAAAAGGGTCAGCGGTGTGATGGCGATGCCGACCAGCGTGCCCGCTAAAATGTAGTTGGAAAGCGGGCTTGAAAATGGTTTGTTGGGGATGATGAGAACGGCGATGGCGATCCAGGCGCTTAACACCATCGAAAAAATTAGGGCGGCGATTGCGCTGGTATCTTCGATTGGCAACCAAAAAAGGAAAACCACCCCCAGGAGGATTGCAAACAGGCGCAACTGCAAGGGGATGGTTGGTTGGGGTTTGCTCATATGCCGCGGCGCAGGCGGTCAGAGGCTTCTTCGCTAAGGGGGATCAATACCCGAATCCGGGTGCCTTTGCCTTTGGCTGATTCGATTTTTATGATGCCGTTCAACAATTCAGAGCGCTCGCGCATATTGACCATGCCCAGGCTGCCACGATGTTCATAAGATGCATCCACAGCCTCGACATCGTAGCCATCGCCATCGTCTTCGATTTCGAGCAAGGCTAGATCATTTTGCATGGTCTTGAGGCGAATCCAGATATTCTCTGCGTTGGCGTGTTTACGAGCGTTCGTGACGGCTTCATCGGCGATATAAAAAATCACGCCTTGTTTGCCAATCTCAAGTTCTGGCAACAAATTTGGATCTACCGAAACCAGAACATTTTGATCGTAGGTTTCCTTCATTTTTTCGGCCATCGAATCGAAAGCAGCCGTTAATCCCTGCGATTCTAGCACCAACGGGCGCAAGGTAAATAGCATGTGCCGGATTTCTTTGGTGGTACGCCGGGCTAAGTCTTCGATTTTTTGGAGTTCATCAGCCGCGGCTTGCTCATCGCGCTCCATCAATCTGCGAGCGAAGTTCACGCGCATGGCAATCGCCGCGATGGATTGCGTAGGGCCATCATGCAAATCACGGGCCAGTTTTTTGCGCGCTTCTTCCTGGATTTCCATCATGCGCTCTTTTTCTTGTTCCAAATCTTGATATAAGCGCGCGTTTTGAATGGCAATCATGGCCTGGTTGCCGATGATATCCAAAACTTCGCGATTGGCAATGGAGAAGAACTGAGGATCTTGATGGGCAAAGAGGATGACACCGTAACTATTTAATCCGGTACGGAGCGGTATACAATACCCTGATTTACATTGCTGAAGCGTAATTAATCGGCCGAGTTCAGGGTCTTGTGAAATTTCATAGGAAAGCAGCGGAGCGCCTTCGTCAATGGCTTCGCGCAGTAAACCTTGCTGGGCGGGGAAAGTGGTTGACATATCGGTGCGAATTAACCGTCGCGCCGCGCCTACATACAATACCTGTTTTGGAGTTGTATCCTGGTGGGCGAACAGCAACACCGCAGCAATCAAACGGTGCGCGGGTTCCCCGGTTGCATCCAAAGCTTGGATACTCAAATCCAATGCAAAATCGAGCACGCGTTGATAGTTGAGTGTCGCGGTCATTGCGGCGAGATCTTTATAAAGCTCGCGCATTTTATCCACTTCTGGTTGTTTTTCCCGAGGTGCCTCTCGCCGGGTTGCCGGTTGCCCATTCGTATTTTTGTTAGATGGGCCTTTTGGGCTGGATTTTTCGCTACGGTGGAGAATCAGGTAAATGATAATCACAACTACCAGAATTACAAATCCGGCAATGATAATCGGCAACCATGAAGTTGGATCTGAAAGGTTAGGCAATTTGTACTCCAGTTGCTTGAAAAAATAGCGGATATATGATACCACGTTACCTGCTTCACAAATGGCTTGCAAATTCGTTAGCAGGAGCGCCGGAATCGGGGGGCAAAATCACTTACAGTCGTGCCAATAAAATTTCGAGCTTGGGTTTGGCAGCCTGAACTGCCAAGGCTCGGTGGCTGAGTTGATTCTTTTGATCCATACTTAACTCCGCCATAGTTTTCCCCTGAGACGGCAGCAAAAAAATGGGATCATACCCAAAGCCGTGGTCACCGCGTTCTTCGGGGATGATTTCTCCTGGGCAAATCCCCTCGGCAAATTCTAGTGCGCCTGCGGGTGTGCCGATGGCCACCACACAGCGGAAACGCGCCTTCCAGGGACGATTATAGGATTGCAGTTGAGTCAATAGGTAGGTGCGCCGATCTGCATCAGTGGCGTTGGGTTGGGGTGCATAACGCGCTGAATACAGGCCTGGCGCGTTGTCGAGTGCATCGACCTCTAAACCTGAATCATCCGCTAAAACGATTAATCCGGAGGCCTGCGCAAACGCTCGTGCTTTTTTAGCCGCGTTTTCCTGATATGTGGTTCCATCTTCGGCAACTTCGAGGGTAAGCCCCAGATCAGCGGGGGTGACGAGGGCAACTTTCAAATCTCTTAAAAGAGAATGGAGTTCTTCTTGTTTACCGCGATTATTGGTGGCAATCAGCAATTGGGGCATGTTTTCATCTCCGATGTGAACACACATTTTATTTGATAAAATTGGTCTATAAATTCCAAAAACTTGACGCTCGATTCTAACTCAGTTATAATTTCGCGACTTTTAGAAAGTTTCTCTGCAAATTTAGGCGATCCTGTGTCAACAACCCTCTCGCTTTTCCGGCTGAATGTCGGTTTTATTGTTCACCAAACGGCTGGCTATAGCCGGGAGTTCCCGTTCGAGATTGATAAAATTTCAACTGACGAGGATCTCGAATTTTATGATTTGTTGGGAGTGGTAACGGTTTCACGGACAACCGAGGGGTTATTGCTCCAATTCAAGGGTCAGGCCCAAACCAAAGCGGAATGTGGCCTTTGTCTGGAGAAGTTCGATCAACCACTCTCGCTAGATTTTATCGAAATGTTCACATTCCCATCCCATGCAGATAAAGATACGGAATTGGTTCTGCCGGAAGACCTGAACATTGATTTGTTCCCGTTAATTAGGGAATATCTTTACCTGGATATTCCCATCAACCCCACCTGCAAGCCGAATTGTAAAGGGCTTTGCCCGGTTTGCGGCGAAAATCTCAACCAGACAACTTGTAACCATAATGAAGAGCCGAATGACCCGCGTTTGTCTGTTTTGAAATCGCTGCTGGATGATGAGTCATCCTGAACTGGATCATTTTATCGCGGTTTCAATCTTCGTACGGTTGGGGGAGAAAACTTGGAAAGCGGGTATCAGTGTGATTGAAATTCAATTGCTCGAAGACATCCCAAATGCCACCCAATCTACCGGGCTTGACAAATCACGATGGCCGTTATAAACTTTTTTTAGTTTGAAAGGTTGCTAGAATGATACTTGTGAGTGTATTCTTGATGCTGGCCGCGCTCTCCATGATGTGCATAATGATGAGCTTGATGCCCCGCGAAAATATTCGGGCAGCCCTGGCATTGTGAGCCGCGTGTTGAAACGCTCCGAACAACGTTCAATCAGGCTGCCCGCGGGCAGCCTTTTTTCGTGTTTTGACACAATTTCGTTTTGTGAAGAGTTAGGAGTTTGAAATGTCTGAGAATATTTTAGTTGCGATTGCCTGGCCTTATGCCAACGCCGAAATTCACGTGGGAAACATCACCGGATCGCATTTGCCTGGTGATATTTTTGCCCGCTATCATCGTTTGAAAGGTAACCGGGTTTTGATGGTTTCCGGCACTGATTCGCATGGCACGCCTGTCACGCTCAAAGCGGATGCTCTGAACAAACCGGTCGAAGAAGTTTACAAGGAATATCACAACGGTTTTCTGGATTTATTTCAACAATTGGGTATCACCTATGATTTGTTTACCACCACGCATACCGCCAACCATTTCCGGGTCTCGCAGAGCATTTTTTTGGCCCTGAAAAAAAACGGTTTTCTTTACACTGAAATCCGGCCCCAATGGTATTCTTCTGCTGCGGGACGCTTCTTACCCGACCGTTACATTGAAGGCACCTGCTACATTTGCGGCACCGATGGCGCTCGCTCTGATCAGTGTGATGCCTGTGGCAATGTGCTCGAACCCGAAAAGTTGCTCAACCCCATTTCAAAATCCGATGGTTCCACGCCCGAGCTGCGGGATACCGAGCATTTCTACCTCGATCTTTCGAAACTAGAACCCAAAGTCGCTGATTTCCTGCGTGCCCGTCGCGCTTACATGCGCGACACCGTTCTGGGTGAATCGCTTGGAAAAATCGAATCCGAAGGCTTGAAACCGCGACCGATCACCCGCGACCTCGATTGGGGCATCCCCGTGCCCGTGGATGGCTGGGAAGAAAAATGCCTGTACGTTTGGTTTGAGGCTGTGATCGGCTATCTCTCTGCCCCAGTGGAATGGTCGCAAATCGTGGATCAACCCGAAGCCTGGCGCGATTGGTGGATCAACCCCGAGGCCAAAGCCTTCTACTTTATTGGCAAAGATAACATCTTCTTCCATACCGCTCTCTGGCCTGCGGAATTGATGGGCGCAGGTGAGCAATTCATGCAAATCTTTGCTGAAGAAGATCATCAAACGCTAAAGTTGCCTTTTGATGTTCCCGCTAACCAGTTCATGAACATGGAAGCTAAAAAAATCTCTGGTTCGCGCAACTGGGCGGTTTGGGGCCGCGATTTTCTCAGTCGCTACGACCCTGATGCGCTGCGCTACTACCTGACTATCAACATGCCTGAAAACCGCGATACCGACTGGAGTTGGAGCGATTTTCACGCTCGCAACAACAATGAACTCGTGGCAACCTGGGGTAATCTCGCGAACCGTGTACTTTCCCTGGCCCACAAACACTGGGAAGGTCACATTCCCGATCCCGGTGAATTGCGCCCTGCCGATCACGAAATCATTGCAACGGTTGAAGCCGGTTTTGAAAGCGTCGGCGATTTGATCGCCAGCGTGAAACTGCGCGCTGCCCTCAGCGAAGCCATCCGCCTGGCCAGCGAAGCCAACAAATATCTCGATACTCAGGCTCCCTGGTTCGAGATCAAAACCGATAAAGCCGCCGCCGCCAAAACGATCTACACTGCTATGCGGGTGATTGATTCGCTCAAAGTGTTGCTGGCTCCCTTTATTCCCTTCACCAGTGAGCGGTTACACGCTTACTTGGGTTATACCGAGCCGCTCTTTGGGCAGCAAGTTGTTGAAAATGTTCAAGATGCTCTCGGTGAGCACACCGGTTTGCGTTATTTGCCCGACAAAGCGAGTGGACACTGGCAGCCCAGCCAACTCCAGCCCGGAAAAGCATTTCAAAAACCGGAACCGCTTTTCAAAAAATTGGATGTCAGCATCATCGATGAAGAACGCGCCCGCATGGGATAGTGCTGGATGAAAAAAAAGACCGTCACCCGAAAAGTGACGGTCTTTTTTTATTAACGGATAGAAAACTGGGTCTGAAATTTGTGAGGGGCGCGTGTTTCCTTAGGGGTCAGCCAACCTTCATAAATTCCATGTTCCCGCTGAGAATCTACGGGGTGGTGTTATTGTAGAACCAGTTATAGGCGTAGTATCCGGTGTACGGGCTTTCCAACCGGATTGAAAGTTGGTACTCACCCTTTAGATAATCCGGGATCGGGTATTTCAAATCCGAGAGATTGCCATTCGCATCAGTAGTGACCGTTTGTGCCAGGTAACCACCAACGCCGCGGGTGCCCATCCAGTTGATCTTCACATAGAAGGTGTCATTGGGCGGGAAGTTGCTGGGCGCGATCTTGACATTTTTGTCCCGCACAACCGAGGCAATCGCAAAGGTTGGGTAGCCCTTATAGCTAGGCTGATCCGGGTTATCTGGAACTGTGCTGGTGGAATTATTGTAGAACCAGTTGAAGGCATAATAGTTGGTTTCGGGGCTTTCCAGCCGGATGGCAATTTGAGAAGCTACGCCCAAGAAACCGGGGATTTCGAAGGTGGTGTTGCTGAGTTTGCCATTGGCGTTGGTAGAAACGCTTTCCACAATTTGCCCGGCAATGCCTTGGGTTCCCATCCAGTTCATGCGAACCAGGAAGTTGTCGTTGGGTGGGAAGTTATGGGGGGTAATCGTAACGGATTTGCTAGCTACTACACTGGCAATGCTGAAGGTGGGGAAGCCGCTGTAACCAATGGGGGGAGCGGGTGATGGACTTGGATCGGTGGTGTTGACCGTATTGTTGTAAAACCAGTTGTAGGCATAATAGCCCGAACTGGGGCTTTCCAGTCGAATGGCGATTTGATGCGAGCCTTGCAGCGCTGGCGGAATATCATATCGCATTGTGAAACGACCGCCCGGCCCGGAATAGGTGGTGCCAATGATAATGCCACCGATTCCGGCAGAACCCATTGGGCCCATGGTGACGATGAAATTATCTTTGGCCGGGAAGTTATCTGTCTGGATTTCAACCCACGAATCTCTTGCCACAGCTGAGATTACAAAGGTGGGGATCACCTTTGGGCCTCCCAGAATAGTTATATCACCGGGCAGGTTGATGGCCGTGAATGCGGAACTGAATGGTATCGCCAACATTACGACCGTCAAAATAATTGCAGTAATATATTTCATTTTGAACCTCCTCATTGATAGAAAATTAAACACCAAAATTGTTCGAAACCTGGGAGGAGGGCCTTCGCTGCATTTTGACCCCCGAGCCGGGTTTCATGGCTCTGTTGATCTACTTCTATAGAATACTTTGAAATCCTTGCAAATGCAAGTGTATTTTGGTGATTGGTTCACAAGAAATTATACTTTTTGCGAAATTCGTTGCGAAATCGGCTTTTTAAAGCTAAATACGCGGAACAGTGGGAGTTTCGGTGCCCCGAATCAGTGTCCAGGTGAGCGACTTATAATTGAATACCAAATGATGAGCGCGGTTCCCGGGAATCATTACCAGGATGTGCATACCATCTTTGGCTTCCCAACGACGACCTACCGAATCGACCTGATAAAGCCTTCCCTGCAGCACAAAGCTGAGGGGGGTAATGTTGCCCTGTGTATCAAACCGTGCGGTTACTTCAATGGTTTCCATCCCTGCTCCTCAAAAAATCCACTAATAATTGTAAAGCGTGTTCAGCTGAAAGTTCTTTATTTTGAATTCGATCCCCATGCCAGATGACTTCCCAGGTATGTTCATCGTCGGGCACACTGATCCCGAAGCAAGTCAGGCCCACAGGCTTATCCTCCGTGCCGCCACTGGGTCCGGCGATCCCGCTAACCGAGAGGCCCACATCGGCAGCCAGCGCACGCCGCACACCGCGGGCCATTTCGAGCACTACCGCTTCGCTGACCGCGCCAAATTCTTCCAGGGTGGCCCACTTGACACCTAAAAGCCGCACTTTGGCTTCGTAAGCATAAGCGGTGACACTTCCCATATAATAAGTTGATGATCCGGGGATATTCGTGATCCGGTGGCCGATCAAGCCCCCCGTGCATGATTCGGCCACTGCCAGCCGCCAACCGCGTTCTCTGAGCAAATCTCCAACGATAATTTCCAATGGTTCATTCATGTGAGCAATTATAACCAGAACTTTTTGCGTTTCTGACAGGTTCGAAAGTACCATTCCCGGGCTTTCGAACCTGTCAGTTTGGCATTTTGGGGATTTTTATTGTGTGATCATTGGCAAAAAGATTGTGAAGTGATCATCCTTGCTGATGAAAATTGTGGCTTGAGCGCTAGCCTCTAGGGCAAAGATATAACCTTCTACCATAGCTTGGGCCTCTAGCCGGTTGGCGATCCAGGTTTCAGGCACAATCTGTTCACCTGTTTGGGCTTGAAAAGTGATCGTCACCTCATGGGCATTCTGTGCCGATCCGGAATCTGTGTAAAACAACGTGTGCGTCTGTGCATCATAAATTTCGGGTGCCGGGCTACCATTCAAGCGCAGGCTCTCGGTCATCACGCTGATCTCTGCGGGCAGGATATCGGATAAAACCAGGGTATAAGCGCGCTCGCCTGGCAGTGCTAAATTGGCCTGTAAAGTGTATGTAAAAACTTCACCCTGCAGCGCTATGGAGGTGCTGAGCGTTTTTTCTACCGCCAATTCAGGCGGCGGGAGGATTGAGACATTGGCGGAATGAACCGCTTCCGGGCTGTGCAGACCATCGACAGAGGCTTGGGCTGTGACCTGATTTTCGATCAGGGAGCCGCCAGGGGCCGTGGCATTAACTTGCACCTGGAAAGTGAGGCTGATCCCGATTGTATGGGTGAAACTGCCCCCCAGGGTGACCGTGATACTCTCCGAGGCCGGGTCATACAATTGAGGTGCGGGAACACCCATCAGTTGAAGTGTATCCGTCAAAATGGTGACCTCCGCCGGGAGCGGATCCAGCAGGTGGAACTGGTATTGGTGCGTTCCGGGAAGGTCAATTTGGGCTTGCAGCGTATATGTGAAAATTTCTCCCGGGAGCGCTTCCGTCAGGCTGGCAGTTTTATTGAGGGTTAAATCCGGCAGTGATGGGGCAGCCACCTGACTAGTGGCCTGATGCGTTCCGGGAACGCGCACGCCATCGATCCAGGCTTGAGCGCTGGCCTGATTTTCAATCCAGGCATCGCTGATCGCACTGGCATCAACTTGCACCTGGAATGTCAGGCTGATTGTGGCGGTGTCGGTGAAGACCCCTTGGAGGGGGGCGGTGATGGTTCTGAGGATTGGATCATACAATTGGGGCGCGGGAACACCCCCAAAGCGGATGGTTTCGGTGAGCACCACTACCTCGGGAGGCACCGGGTCCACCAGTTGAGTTTGGTAGGCGTGCGTTCCAGCCAGATCAAACTGGGTTAGCAAAGTGTACGTAAAAACCTGGTTTGGGGAGGTTTCGCTCACACTGGCAGTTTTCTCCAGCGATAAGGCTGTAGTCGGTGGCTCGATGGTAATTACATCACTGAAGACAGCGCTGCCTAACAGGTTGGTGGTGGTCAGTGTAACGGTGTAGTAACTAATTGCCGGGAAGATGTGGGTGGGGTTGGTTTCAGTGACCGTGGGGCTGGCATCGCCGAAATCCCAGGTGAATTGCAGATCTGCTCCCGTAGAAAGGTTCGTAAAAGTGGTGGCCGTGCCGACAGGATCGGGGCTGGAAGAACGAAATTCGGCCCGGGGCAAGGTGGCAAGCAAGCAGGCCTCACCAGATCCATTGAGTTGAATGTCATCGAGGTGCCAGCCATCTGCGGTCGTGTTGGAATCCGATGTGAAGCGTAACCGCAAGCGGGCATCGGGTTGGTTGTTGAGGCTTGAAGCGGCCAGATT
>DOTA01000150.1 GCA_003513015.1 Chloroflexota bacterium | reverse complement strand
CAATATGAGAATCAGGCCCGGGGCTTGCAAAGATAACGGCCCAATTTGAATCACCGGAAACATCAGTTTTCCTCCGAGATGAGATTTTCAGCCCGGGTGCGCAATAAGGCTTCGGCCATCGGGCTGCCAATTACAACTTCTCGAATGATGCCCTCGCGGTCAATGAAAAACGAGGTGGGCAGGGAGCGCACCTGATAGGCCGCGGAGACCTGCCCGGTGTTATCCAACAAAATTGGGAAGGTCAGGCCGCGTTCGTCAACGAAGTTTTGAATGTCGGCCAGGTTATCAGCCTGGGTGTTATTCACCGCCAGAATCACGAAATCATCCGGGCCATATTGCTGATAGATTTCCTGCATAGCAGGCATTTCGGAGCGGCAGGGCGGGCACCAACTGGCCCAAAAATTGACCAACACAACCTTACCGCGNNTAGTTTAAGGTGCAAGCTGGAGGGTGTCAAGATCGGAAGGAGGCTGGTTCTCCACTTGGGCGTAAATCGAAGGTTATTGACATGCCCAAAAATTACGGCTAGAATCTCGCTAAACCCGCCGGTATTTCAAAAATGAGCTGGTGGGTTTTGTATTGTAATTTGGAGAATAATATGGCCTCTCGACCATTCAACTTACGCCGTTTGATTATCGGCGACCCCATTGAAACTGCCATGGCCAAGCACGAACGCATCACGAAAGTGAAAGCCCTGGCGGTTTTTTCGTCCGACGCCCTCTCATCGGTGGCCTACGCCACAGAAGAAATTTTATTTGTGCTGATACTAGCCGGTACGGTTGGGATGCAACTTTTGCTGCCCATCGCCCTGGCAATTGTGTTTTTGCTTTTTATCGTGGGCACATCCTACTACCAAACCATCCACGCTTACCCTAGCGGGGGCGGCGCGTATATCGTCTCTAAAGAAAATTTGGGGATTTTGCCGGGCCTGACGGCGGGTGGTGCGCTGATGATCGGCTACATCCTCACGGTGACGGTCTCCATCGCAGCCGGAGTCGGTGCCATGTATTCTGCCATCCCCGCGTTGCTGCCCTACCGCGTCATCATCGGCATTTTCGCCATCTTGTTGATTACGATGATTAATATGCGCGGCATCAAAGAATCAGCCACCGTTTTTGCCTTGCCAACCTATGTTTTCATCACAACGATTGTGGCCTTGTTGGTTTTCGGGATTTTCAAGATGGCGACCGGCACACTTTTGCCGGTTGAGGTTGCAAAAACCGAACATCTAAGTGCTGGCCCGTTGCAAGCCCTGACTCTCTTTTTGATTTTGCGAGCCTTTTCTGCGGGTTGCACGGCGCTGACCGGGGTGGAAGCCATCAGCAATGGCATTCCGGCTTTTAAGCCGCCTGAATCGGATAACGCGGGCAAAACCCTGATTGGTATGATCGTGATACTCTCAACCATGTTCCTGGGGATTTCGGTGCTGGCGAATGCCATCCATGCCGTGCCCACGCATACCGAAACCGTTCTCTCCCAAATTGGGCGCTCCGTTTTCGGCCCTGGGCTGGGATATGCTATCACGCAGGGGGCTACAGCTCTGATATTGATCCTGGCAGCCAACACCGCCTTTGCAGATTTCCCCCGCTTGGCCTCGTTAATCGCCAAAGACGGCTACCTGCCCCGCCAACTCGCCAGTCTGGGTGATCGCCTGGTCTTCTCGAATGGCATCATCGCCCTGGGCGTTTTATCGGCGATTTTGTTGGTGATGTTTGGCGGCGATACGCATCGGCTTTTACCCCTGTATGCTGCGGGGGTATTTCTCTCATTTACCCTCTCCCAGGCCGGGATGGTGGTGCGCTGGTGGCGTTTGCGCGGCCCTGGCTGGCAACGCTCAATTGCCATCAATGGATTTGGCGCTTTTGCCACAGGCGTGGTGACCGCGGTAGTCACGATCACGCGCTTCACCCAAGGGGCTTGGATCGTCACGCTGCTAATCCCGCTGGTGGTCTGGTTTTTTATCAGCATCCACCGGCATTACCAGAAGGTTGCCAATCAGCTTTCGCTTGATGCCTTTGGCGCGCCGGCATCCATCCGCCGCCACCGGGTGATCGTGCCGATTGGCGGAGTCCACCGAGGGGTAGTACACGCCATCCATTATGCCCGCAGCCTCTCATCGGATGTGACTGCCATTTATGTGGATGTAGACCCCTCCCAAACAGAGAAAATCATCGAAAAATGGCAGCGCTGGGGGGATGGTATCCGCCTGGAGATTTTGCCATCCCCTTATCGTTCGGTGATCAATCCTATTCATGAATATTTGGATCACCTGGATCGCGAGCGGCAACCACATGACATGATTACGGTAGTGCTGCCCCAATTTGTGTCAAATGCCTGGTGGGGTAATCTTTTGCACAACCAGACAGCACTTGTGCTCAGGTTATCGTTGATCTTCCGGCGCGGTACGGTTGTTACCGATATGCCTTATCGTTTGAAGGAGTAATGCCATGAATTTGATTATTGTTGGCTGCGGACGGATCGGCAGCGAATTAGCCATTGCCACGGCTGAAGAGGGGCATCAGGTTACGGTTGTTGACCGTTCATCTGAAGCGTTTGAACGCCTGGGAGAGAGTTTCTCGGGTCGTACAATCTGTGGGAATATCTTGAACCAGGCTGTTTTCCAGCGGGCGGATATCGAAAATGCCGATGGATTAGCCGCGGTAACGCCGGATGATGCCACCAATTTTGTGGTGGCGCGCGCCGCCCAAGAAATTTTCAAGGTCCCGAATGTGGTTGTGAGAGCCTATGATCCCCGCCGCCGGGAAGCTTTTGAGCATTTGGGCATTCGCTCGATTGCTACCTCCCTCTGGGGTGCGCGCCGCCTGACCCAATTGTTGACTCATCCGGGGCGACTTCCGGTGTTGACCTTTGGGCACGGTGGCATCTCATTGGTTGAAGTGTTTATTGATTCAAGCTATGTGGGAGAACCCTTAGCCAAACTTCAAGAATCCGGAAAACGATATGTAGCTGCCGTTGTTCGGGGTGGAAATGCGTTATTACCAGAAGCGGACTTGATCTTACAGGAAAATGATCGCGTAATTATCAGCGTGCCATCCGATCAAATTAGCAGCCTGGATGAATTCGCCATCAACGTTGAGGAGGCCTGAAATGTTTGTAATCGTTGCCGGAGGGGGGCGGGTGGGTGCGCAATTAACCACCTTGTTACTCCAAGCCGGGCATAAAACCCGCCTGATTGAAAACCGCCCTCAGATTCTTGAGCGTCTGCATTTAGAAATCCCCACAGAAGTGATTTTTGTGGGCGATCCCACCCTCCCCTCCGTTTTGGATGAAGCCGGGCTGGCGCGGGCTGATGTGGTTGCCGCAACCATGCCGGATGATGCCCACAACCTGGCAATTTCCAGTTTTGCGCGGTTCCACTACAACGTCAGACGCGTGATCGCCCGCATCAATAATCCCCAAAACAGTTGGCTTTTCACCCCCGAGATGGGTGTCGATGTGGCCCTCAGTCAGGCTGATCTGATTGCCAGCATCATTCAGGAAGAGATGTCACTGGGCGATATGATGACTTTGCTCAAACTGCGCCGCGGGAAATACTCGCTGGTAGAGGAAAAAATTCCACAGGGTGCGCAAGCGATCGGCGTAGCCATCAAAGATATGGGCTTACCCGATGATTGTGTGATCGCGGCCATCATCCGTGATGGCAATGTCCAAGTGCCGCGTGGCATCACCACCTTCGAAGCCGAGGATGAAGTGCTTGCAATTACGGATGAGAATGGCCGTGAGTACTTGCAAAAAATATTTACAAAAAGCCCTTGACACAACTTCTACCCTCGTGATAGACTTGCGACCGTTGCGCTAGATTAAAACAAAATGAGAAAGGAGGCGCATGTTCATGGAAAAAGTTTATAACATTGTATCCCGCATGAGCGATGTGCGCCTCGTGACCACTGCCTAAAACGTAGACCGTTTTCAGGCAACCAGATTGATTTCTGCGGCCACGGGTAACATTCCGTGGCCGTTTCGCGTCAAGATCAACCGGCCCGGCGCACGCTCAATCCCGTGGCCGATCCACAAATTATGTGAAGCATAGGCGTAATGCGTCTCCTCTCGGCCACGGATGTTCGATCCGCTGGCCGTTTTATTTATCCCCAAAAGGAGGTGGATGATGCTTATCATCGAGATCCACGTTGAAACCATCGAAGAAACTAATCCATCCACCCAACACCAACGGGCGGATGAAGGCCCCAAGAGGGTAAACAAAAAATCAACAAACACAGGCAACCGCTTCTGGAATGCCATCAAACTGAGCATCCCCGGTTCCCTGAACCAACAAAATAACACGAGAGATGAACAATAAAAACGAATTAGTTCAAAAATATATCACGGGCACGCAAAAACATATCCGCAAGCAACAATTACGGGATGCCCGCCGAAAAAATGGACCGCGCGTTCAGGAAAAGAAACCGCGCTTCAAGAAAGTTGCTCCCTACGAGCTGGATGACTGGAAAGAATTGGAAGAGTTGGAATTCGAGAACTACGAACCGATAATCTCGAAGGATGAACGCGAACGCCGTAGGGAAATCGAGAAATCCCTGAACGGCAGCGCAAACGGGAACTCTAAAGGGGTGGCTAACCCTCAAATAACGGAGGCCACCCCAAATTCCAGCCCGGGAATCTCCGCCCTGGTTGTAGAGGTCAGCTCCGGGATGTGCCGCGTCGAACTGGACGGCGAAATCATTCTGTGTTCCATCCGCGGATCGCTCAAAGCTCAAGAAACTGGCTACACCAACGTGGTTGCGGTTGGCGATCAGGTTCTCATCAGCCGCAACGGTGACGCGCAAGGCATTGTTGAGTCGATTTTTCCTCGCCGCAGCGTGCTCTCGCGCCCCTACTCCCCCGATCAGGGTGTGATGCTGGCGGATTTGCACCAGATTGTGGTTGCGAATGTAGACCGTTTACTGATCGTGGCCTCCTGGCGCGAGCCATACCTCTGGCCGGCCCTGATCGACCGCTACTTGATCGCGGCCCAACGGAACAACATCGAGGCCGTGATCTGCATCAACAAAGTGGATTTGGTCGAAGATCAGGCCGAGTTCGAAGCGACCATCCAGCCTTATCAGGCGTTGGGACACCCCCTCATCCGCACCAGCACCGTCACCGGCGCGGGCATCGAAGAACTGCGCCAACTGCTCGACAGTGAAACCAGCGTATTGGCCGGGTTATCCGGGGTTGGAAAATCATCCCTGCTGACCGCCGTACAGCCCAGCCTGAACCTGAAGGTGAGCGGCGTCAGCGATCACGGCCTGTTCACCGGGCAGGGACGGCATACCACCACCCAATCCAGCCTGTGGAAGCTTAAAAATGGCGGGGTTGTGATCGACACCCCTGGAGTGCGTACCTTTGGGCTGGCGGGCATCGCCCCGGGCGAGTTGGCCGCCTGGTACCCCGAAATGATGCCCCTGCTGGGCAAGTGCCGCTTCAACAACTGCACGCACATCGCCGAGCCAGATTGCGCTATTCAGGCCGCCGCCGCCAACGGCGAAATCTCCGCGTTGCGGTATAAAAACTATACGCAAATCTTTGAGGAGTTAGCCAGCTTATGAGAATCGACCCGCAAACCCTCAACGACAATGACGTCGATGATGAATTCGCCGGACAAATGCCGCAAATCAAGGGTTTATCTCGGCCTGTCGGCAAACCGCAAAAAACGGCCAAGCAGAGCAAAGCGATAGAAGAGCAAGCCGACAACCTGCGGGAATACGACTTCACCTACAAAGCCTCCCGCCACGAATCCGGCTGGCTGCTCAACTCGCTCGGCCCNNTGATCGCCGCCAAAGTTTACCGGCCCCGCGCCTTGCGCAACTTGCGCAAGGATCACATCTACCGCGAAGGGCGTGCGCGGCTCGACGCCGACGGTCTGGAAATCGTCGATGAGCGTATGGCCCGCGCCATCCACCGCGGCACCGAGTTCGGCCAGGAAGTCATGCACCGCTCCTGGATCGAGCATGAATACCGCACGATGAAAATTTTGCACGCGGCAGGGTGTGACATCCCCGCGCCCTACGCCAGTGATCACAATGCCATTTTGATGGATTTCATCGGCGATGAAATGCTGGCCGCGCCCACCCTCAACGGGGTGGACCTCAGCCCCGCCGAGGCCCGGACTCTGTTTGAGCGGGTGCTGCACAACCTGGAGTTAATGCTGACCCACCAGCGCGTCCACGGCGACTTCTCAGCCTATAACATCCTCTACTGGGATGGTGGAATCACGCTGATCGACTTCCCCCAGGCCATCAACCCGCTGAAAAACCCCAACGCCTACCCCATCTTCCAGCGTGATGTAACCCGCATCTGCGAATACTTCGCCACCCAGGGTATCAAAAGTGATCCCGTTAAACTGGCCGAAGACTTGTGGACAGCGCACCGCTACAGCACCGCGCCGAATGTTTTGCCCATCGACAACGAAGATGAAAACGATCTTGACGATGATGATCTGGATGAAGAAATGTAAAACCATGAAACAAGCTGCCAGCCGCAAGCTTCAAGCTGTAAGTCTGATCACTACTTATATACACTCATATTCCCCTGAATCATCCCTCTCCCAGCGGGAGAGGGACCGGGGGTGAGGGCAGCACCCTCGCCCTGAGGCTGGCCAGCTCGACGGCCTTCGCGTAGTTGGCCTTGGCCTAGGAGGCCCACTCCTCCTCGACCTGCGCGCGCCGCTTCGAGGCCTCGGGGTCCTTCTTGTCGGCCTTGAACACGGCGAGCAGCTTGGGGTCCGCGGCCTGCTTCTCGTCCACTGGCGGGGTGAACACCAGGCGCCGCGCCTCGTCGAGCTCGGCGCTCGGTCGACCGCCCAGGCGCTTCTGCGCCTCGATGATCGCCTTCGTCGCGGCGGCGAGCTCCTTGTGCCGGAAGGTCACGAGCTGGTCGAACAGGGAGACCACGAGGTAGTAGCGCGACTCCGAGAGGTTGGAGTCGAAGTTGACCTTGGCCTGGATCTTCCCGGAGAAGGGGTTGGGGTACCCCGCGGGCGCTTTGGCATAGGTCCCCGGCAGGACCGGCAGGCGGCTGATCTGCTTGTCGAGCAGCAGGGCCTGGCCCTCCTCCGAGAGGGCGAAGCCCACGAAGCGCTTGCCTGCCTCGGGCGACTTCGAGCCGGCGACGAGGGCGATGTTGTCCGGGACGATCGCGGTCACCGACGGGTAGACGAAATCGACCGGCATGCCCGAGTTCTTCGCGGCGAGGCCGAAGAAGTCGATGACCAGGCCGACGCCGTACTGGCCGTTGGCCACGCCGTCGGGCACGCCGAAGCTGCGCTCGGTGATCGCCGCGCAGTTGCCGGTGATGGCGAGCAGCTGCGCCCAGCCCTTCTGCCAGCCCTCGCCCTGCAGGATCGTCTCGACGGTGAGGTGGGTCGTGCCGGAGCGCGACGGGCTGGAGATGGCGACGTGGCCGAAGTACAGGGGCTTCGCGAGGTCGGCCCACTCCTTCGGCTCGGGCAGGCTGTTGGCCTTCAGGTAGCGGGTGTTCCACATGATCCCGTAGCCG
>DOTA01000415.1 GCA_003513015.1 Chloroflexota bacterium | reverse complement strand
AGCACCTCCAAAACCGCGGGGTTGAAGGCGGGTTCGCCCATGCGGGCAAACTGAATTTTGAACTGCTGGCACGGGATGGCCCGGTCGGGGAAGTGGCGCAAAACCATATGCTCGATCTGGGCAAACAAATCATCCTTCGAGACTTTGCCGTGGTAATAACCCCCCGCATCGCACATGGCGCAGCCCACCGGGCAGCCGTAGAGGGTTGAAATCATCAACACCCATTTTTCGTCGCGCGGCTTAGGCGGCTGTACGGCCTCCACAAACTCGATGAACTTACCTGCTTCCAACTCGGCCACGTACACCATGGCAATATCTTCTCTTCCGGCAGAGGCGAGAACTTTCATGCGTCGATCTCCTTCAAATTCTGATAAATTTTCATCGCGGCGCGCAGGCCGTCGCCCGCGGCAATCGCCGTCTGGCGGTACAGGCCGTTGCGCACGTCACCAATAAAATGCAGCCAGCCCTGCGCTTCCAGGGCCGCGGATTGCTGCGCTAAATTTTCGGATACAAAATCGGTTTTTGGGGTGCGCCCAAGCGCGCCGATCAAGTAATCCACCGTGAGATGGCTGATCCCGGCGGGGCTGAGACATTCCAGTTCCAGTTGATGTTCGGGGAAGGCGCGCACCTTTTGGATTTCGGTATGATGGAAATACCGAATCCGGCTTTGTAGTTGGCTTCGTTCCCAGAGCAGGGGCAAACACTTGATGGTATCGCCGCGATTGAGCAGCGTCACCCGGTTTTCGCGCTGTGCCAGATTAAGCGCATAATCGAAAGCGGCATCCCCCGCGCCAACGATGGCGATTTCGGCATCTTTCACGTTGTGCAGCGATGCAACCTCGTACAGAATGCGGTCGGCGTTTTGGAGGGGGAGGGCAAAATCAGTGAAGGGGCGCGGTTGTGTGCCACTGGCGATGACAGCGACGCGGGCGCGCAGTAAGCCTGCGCTGCTCTCCGCTCGGAAGTGGCGACCATTCCAATCGAGGCGGGTAACCTCCGCGGAGGTAATGTTAACGGAGATATTTTGAGCCTGCTGAAGCATTAATTTAGCCAATGTCACCCCTGAAATCCCGCGTGGGAACCCCGGATAATTTTCCACGAGATTGGCGTTGCGCAGCAATCCCCCCGGTGTGGCGCGTTCCACAATCAGCGCGGGAATCCCATAGCGCTGCAACTGAATGGCGGCGGCTAACCCCGCGGGGCCTGCGCCGATGATGAGCACCTCTTCAAGCGGCATTTTCATTCAGGGCCTCTAAAATTTGAGGGGTGAGCACGGGCATGGCGAAACCGTGCGCCAGGTTGAGCAGGCTGGCGCGGTGGAAACTGGCATTATAGGTGGCGGTGCCGTCGATGAGGAAGAAGACTTCGATGCCACGCGTGAAGGCGGCGCGGGCGGTGGTTTCGCAGCACAGATGGGTCATCACGCCGCCGATTACCAGTTGGCTGATGTTTTGCTGGCGCAGCCGGTTTTCGAGATCGGTATTGTGGAAGGCGTCGTATTGGCTTTTGACGATGACGGGGTGCGCGTTGAAATCGAGGGTGGGGGAGATGGCACTGAGCAAGTTTTCGACGGTGATCAGGTCGCGCCACCAGCGCGCCATACTACCTGCGTTTTCGGGGGTGTTAAGGTGTTGCGTGAAGATCACCGGGCGCTGGCGTTGGCTGAAAGCAGCGATCAGTTGTTGCAGGTGGGGGAGGATGACCGGGGCGCTGGGGATGTAAGCGTGGCTGGCGGGATCGAGGAAATATTGCTGCATATCCAGCACCAGCAGGACGGCTTGTTGGCTGTTTAGGGGGCGCGCTTTAACCAGAGTGCCGAGTTGGGCGCGCATTTCGGCGGCTGTAACCGAGATATTTTCGGGCGTGAAGTAGCGCTCTTTCATGTGCGCCAAATTTTAACATGGCTTTTTGATTGTTGGTTGGGTCGTTTGGTGAGATATTACGTTTCGATCAGATGGTCCAAATGATCCAAAGGATTAGCATGATGATCCCAATCCCGAAACGCACCACAAAAGACCAACCCCAACCAGCCAAGAGCGCGCGCATCACTTCCAAAGCTTTGCCGCGATCTTTGAGCCGCAAGTATTCTGAGGCGAACAAAACCACTGGAGCGGCAATGATGCCCCCAAAAGGAGGGAAGATGAGTGTGAAGAGCACCCCGGCTCCCAGGGCCATGAAAATTGAGAGCCACGAAGCGCCTTTTTCGCGGGCTTTGGCCCCCATGAGTAGGTTATCAGCCAGGGCGGCGATGATGGTCAGGATCGTGAGCAGGATAAAAATAATCAGGCCCTTGACCCCAAAACCGAAGGCGATGCCATAGATCAACGCGGCCACCCACATCACCACGTTGCCGGGGAAGATGGGAATCACTAGACCAAACAGCCCCACCAGCATGGTGAGCGTGACGAGTACATTTACGACAACTTCGAGCCAATTTGGCATCGATTTCTCCCAGAAGAGACCTCCGAGGTATTTAATACCTCGGAGGTCTTGTAAATCTACATTGGACTGATCACTTCAATGCCGCCCATCCAGGGGCGCAGCACCTTGGGGACGATGACTGAACCATCAGCTTGCTGATAATTTTCGAGAACGGCAATCATCACGCGTGGCATGCCTAACCCGGATCCATTGAGGGTGTGCACAAATTGGGGTTTGCCTCCACCCTCGGGCCGGTAGCGGATGTTGGCCCTCCGGGCCTGGAAATCGGTCACATTCGACACCGAGGAAACTTCCAGCCATTCCTGGCAGCCCGCCGCCCAAACTTCAAGATCGTAGGTGATGGTAGCCCCAAAACCGAGGTCACCGGTGCAGAGTTGGTGGGTGCGATAGGGCAGGCCCAAAAGCCGGGCGGTTTCTTCGGCATCGGCGAACATCTTTTCGAAGGCCGCGGGCGAATCTTCGGGCTTGCAGAAGGTGTACATCTCCACCTTGTCGAACTGGTGACCGCGCTTGATGCCACGCACATCGCGCCCGGCGCTCATTTTTTCGCGACGGAAACAGGGCGTATAGGCTGTGTAATTGATCGGCAGATCGGCTTCTTCGAGAATCTCATCCATGTGATAGCCGGTGAGGGGCACTTCGGCGGTAGGTACCCAATACAGGTCTTCTTCATGGTCTTTGTAGAGGTTATCGGTAAACTTGGGCAGTTGCCCGGCCCCGAAAACCGTTTCGGTTTTGACCATGAAGGGCGTGTATTTTTCAGTGTAGCCCTGCTGAATGTGCAGATCGAGCATGAAAGCGATCAAGGCGCGTTGCAGACGCGCTCCCGCCCCGCTGAGCACATAGAAGCGCGAGCCGGTGATTTTAACGCCGCGCTCGAAGTCGATAATACCCAAGGCCGGGCCAATTTCCCAATGGGGTTTGGGTTCAAAATCGAACTCCGGAAGTTGGCCGGCGCTTTTGAGCACCACATTCTCGCTCTCGTCGACCCCGTAGGGGGTCTTTTCGCTGGGCAGGTTGGGCAGCCAAGACATCACGGCGGTGAGTTCCGCCTCCACCTCCCGTAATTGCTCATCCAGCGCGCTGACTTTATCACCCACGGCGCGCATGGCTTCGATTTTAGCCTGGCGCTCGGCGGCATCTTTGGCGCGGCCAATTTCCTTTGAGCCGGCGTTACGCTCCGCTTTGAGGGTTTCGACTTCCTGAATAATGGTGCGACGTTTCAGGTCCAAATCCAAAACCTGATCCACAGGAGTCACATCCATTTGACGGACTTCCAGGCTTTTGCGCACCAAGTCAGGGTTTTCGCGAATTAAATTGATATCTAACATTTTGCACCTCCGGTGTGAGTTTTATGGGGTGTTGCCCAAATAATAAACCCCCCTCTCCAGCAGGACGAGGGGGGCCATCGTGGTGCCACCTGCGTTTGCCGCCCCAGATGGGGCAGCCTCTCGGTTTCGCGCTAACGGGCGAGCCCGGTTCCCTTACGATGCTTGCGGATCCCTGCGGGAACAATAGTCTGTCACGATCCTTCGATATACTCCGCTTGCGGAATATCAGGATGTTTCCAGACGGACGGAGGGGATTTCAACGTTTGGCCTGTTGCCTCGCAGCGACCGGCAACTCTCTGATGGGTTAGACGCTTACTGGTCTCCGTGCTATTTTTGCGTTTGAACTTGGTAGGAGGATTATACCGGAGGATGGGGATGAGTCAAGCGAGATTTGCTTCTTTACTCTTTTTCTGCGGGGCCTAATTGTGCCAGCAATTGGGCGATGCCTTGCATTTCCATCCACCATTGATTTTTGGGGCGCTGATGTTCCATATCCACCATGCGGGAGAAATCGCGCATATCGTGGAATTTGAATTGCCCGCCCTGCAACCCGATGAAACTGACATCATCATCTTCGCGTTCAAGTTGTTCGATCAAATGATCCAGGCATAAGCGGGCTAAGCGCGTGGCCATGATGCGATCGTAGGGAGATGGATCGCCCCCTTGTTGTTGGTGTCCTAGAATCGCCGGGCGCACATCGAAGATGTCTTTGCCTTCTTCCTCGAACAGGGAACACATAAAGCTGGTGCTGTAGATGGAATTGGCATATTCGTTGCGGATCATCAGGCCTAACCTTTTGCCCTGCTTGAATCCTTGGGTTAACCGACTGACATCTTTTTGTAGATCACTAAGAGTAACCCCTTCTTCATTCATGTAAACACGCTCAGCGCCCGTTGCCAGCCCGCTCATCAAAGCCAGATATCCACACCAGTGACCCATGACTTCCACTACAAAACAGCGCCGGGTTGCTACTGCCGATTGTTTGATTTTATCGACCGCATCCACGATGTTGTTGAGGGCCGTATCTGCCCCGATGCTGAGTTCGGACCCGGGTAAATTATTGTTGATTGAGGCCGGCATACATACAATGGGGATGTCAAAAGCTGGAAAATTGGAGCGCTCGTTATACATCTGATGGGCGGCTTCGTAGCCATTCCAACCGCCAACGATTAGCAAGGCATTGATTTCATGTTTTTCGATGGTGCGGGCAATGGCGTATAAATCGCTGCCTTTGGGGATGCGCCGGCTAGTGCCTAGCTCCGAGCCGCCCATCGAAGCCCAGCCGCTCATGCTCATCCAATTCATCTCTTCGACTTCATCTTCTGCCAACCCCTCGAAGCCGTTTTGGATACCCAGCATCATTTGGCCGCGATCCAGCCCCAGGCGCACGAAAGCACGCGAGGCCGTATTCATCCCTGGGGCGGGGGCACCGGCATTCAGTACCCCGATGCGGAAGCGCTTTTGATCTGGGGCGGGGGAATGCGGCAGGGCACGCACCATCGTTCTCACCGTGCGAAACGCATCTTTGAAGCTTGAACTGCGTAAATCCATGGCGCGCTCGTAATCTTTCGTGGCGATGGCTTCGGCAACGGCGTGCGTATTTTTAACACACTCCATCAAAGGGAGCTTTGAGATACGATTGCCTTTGATACCAATATGCAAGGGTTCATCTTCGGGTTTGGCTTTGATGATGGCATTGACCGCTTCGTGCCCCAAAAGGGTGCCCAAATTACGATCAAAGACACTGGGACGCCCGCCGCGCTGCACATGGCCCAGCACAGTGACGCGCACTTCTTCGTTCAAACCTTCTTCCAAAATGCGCTGCACATCGCTGCTGCCGATATAGTTGCCCTCTCTGTCACGCGCCCCTTCTGCCAGGATCACGATACTATCACGGCGGCCAGCCTTCCGCCCGCTGCGAAGGCGTTCTACCATTACTTTCTCCCAATTATCGACATTTGGGGGTGATTCCGGGATTAGAACCCAATCTGCCCCACAGGCCAAAGCGCCCATTAGGGCCAGATAACCACAGTTGCGCCCCATCACTTTAACCACGAAGGTGCGTTGGTGGCTGGCAGCTGTGCTGGTGATGGCGTCCACCGCTTCGGTGAGGCGGTGCAACGCCGAATCCGCGCCGATGGTCATATCGGTGCCGTAAAAATCATTATCAATGGAGCCAACCAGCCCCACAATGATCATATTGGGGTAAGCGGCGGCTTCTTTGGCGTTGATTTGGCCTTTTTCGGCCAGTTCAGCCACCAGCGAGGGCCATTCTTCGCGAAACAGATTGGCCCCTGTTAGCGAGCCGTCACCGCCAATGACTACAAGCCCTTCGATGCCACACTCAATCAGGTGTTGGGCTGCAATCAAGCGGCCCTGGCGAGTGCGGAATTCGTCACAGCGTGCGGTGCCAATAGCGGTACCGCCGCGGTTGATGATCCCGCCCACGGAATCCCAATTCATTTTTTTAATACGCTCGCCGCCATCCACCAAGCCCTGGTAGCCTTCGTAAATGGCATAAACTTCCAAACCCAGATCCAAACCGGTGCGCACCACTGAACGAACGGCGGCATTCATGCCTTGGGCATCCCCACCGCTGGTAAAAACTGCAATTTTCTTAATCGCCATGCTGATCTTCCTGAAATAAGATTTCTAAATTGGGATTAATTTTACCGCAGATGCGGATTACGATCATTGGGAAAGATTTTAAAAATGGCTGACCACCCTGGTGTTTGTGGCTATCCCACAAAGCTGAGCGTTAACGCGACAAACCTTTGGGGTGCCTCCGTTATTGACAAGTGGAAGCACTCCAAAGGCTTGTCAGCTTCTGCGCTTATTTGGCTCAGGCCGCGCTGCCGTTGGTTACGGTCAGCTTGGCAAAGCTGGTCGTTTTCAAACGTCCAACCAAATCTTTTTGGGCCTCACACCAAATCGGCTGCATCGGGCAATCCGAACTAAAGGTGCAGGCACCGGCGTCTGAAACACATTCGTTCAGCAGGATCGGCCCGTCGATGGCTTCAACCACATCCAACAGGGAGATGTCTTCGGCCGAGCGGGCCAGCGAAACGCCTCCGCGGGCGCCGCGGGAAGTGTGAAGTAACCCGGCTACCGATAGTTGAGAGATGATTTTTGCGAGAAAAGACGGCGGAATATGTTGCTCATCTGCAATTTGACTGGTGGCTGCCCGGCTTTCTGGCCCCAATTTGGTCAGGTAATAAACTGCGCGAACGGCGTAATCTGCTTGGCGGGTAATTTGCATCGATTTTTCCTTTTATGGTCTTAAGGATAGGATTTATCTCCAATATTTTAGAGCGGAATTGTCCGATCTGCAAGTGACAGAGATCACAGCCTGGGTATGACCTTCCGCGTGCCCAAACAGGTAAGCTGTGGTAATATTTCTTCTCGTTGGATGGAAAAACCACCATCAAAAAGATGGTTATTTTCGGAGGCAAAAAGAATGAAACAAATATGTGTTGTTGGCGTAGGATATGTGGGCTTGATCACTGCAGCCGGATTCGCCGACTTGGGTAACCGTGTGATGGCCTTGGACATCATGGAAGAAAAAATTGAAGGCCTGAAAAATGGGATCATGCCGATTTATGAGCCTGGTCTGGAAGAATTAGTTGAGCGGAATGTTAAAGCGGGGCGTCTGAATTTCACAACCTCGTATGCAGATGCGCTGCAAAATACAGAATTTGTCTTTATTGCGGTTGGCACGCCCTCGGGTGTGGATGGCGAGGCCGATTTGCAATATGTGGGTGCCGCAGCGCGTTCGATTGCCGAGAATATGCAGGATTATCTGATTGTGATCAACAAGTCCACGGTTCCTGTTGGCACAGGTGACTGGGTGGCTGGCATCATCGAAAGTCACCAACCCAAGCCGATCCCCTTCTCGGTGGTATCGTGCCCCGAGTTTTTGCGGGAGGGCTCGGCCATCCTTGATTTCCAAAACCCACATCGCACGGTTTTAGGTTCACTGGATCGCGAAGCTGCCAATAAAGTGGCCCAATTACACCTTTCGCTGCGCGCGCCCATTGTGATCACGGATTTGCGCACAGCTGAAATGATTAAATATGCCTCCAATGCTTTCCTGGCAACCAAGATTTCCTTCATCAACGAAATTGCCAATATTTGTGAAGCCTTGGGCGCGGACGTTAAAGAAGTTGCCGTGGGGATGGGATACGATAAGCGCATCGGTCAGGCCTTTTTGAACGCCGGTCTGGGTTATGGTGGTTCCTGTTTCCCGAAAGATGTACTGGCCCTGGCGCACATGGCTCGTGAAAAGGGCCGCCATCCGCAACTGCTCGATGCCGTGATGGATATCAACGGTGACCGCCGCCCAATGGCGGTCAACCGCGTTAAAGAAATGCTCGATGGCAGCCTCAAAGGCAAAACGATTGGCATGTTGGGCCTGGCTTTCAAACCCAACACCGATGATATGCGCGATGCTCCCGCCATCGATATTGCCAATGCCCTCATCGCCGCAGGTGCTAACGTGCGCGCTTACGATCCCGTCTCTATGGAAGTGGCCGCTGCCATTTTGCCTTCAGTTGAGATGTGCGATGATCCTTATTGCGTGGCCGAAAATGCTGATGCCCTGATGATCAACACCGAATGGAACGAGTTTGTGCACCTTGATTTTCCCTGCATTCGCGACAGTATGAAAACCCCGGTGATTTTCGATGGCCGCAATCTCTACGAGCCGGAAGATATGAAAAGCCTCGGTTTCAAATACCGTGGCTTAGGCCGTGGTTATAACGGCTCGACCACCGAAGAAAAATAAACCTTGTTTTAGATTTTTGGAACTGGCAGCGCTTACAAATTGAACTGCCAGTTCTTTTATCCCTGTAGCATTTTATGCCTGATAATCTCCCTCCCATCTGCGATTACGAAAATTCCGATTACCAAACCACCTTCTGGGATGAAGGCGGCCGCGCCTATGAAGATCAGGCTGAAGCCGTAGCTCTGCGCCGTTTGCTGCCCCCTGCCGGGAAACTGATGCTTGAAATCGGCGCGGGCGCCGGCCGCAACACCCCCCGCTACCAGGCCTACGAGCGTGTGGTTCTCATGGATTACTCCCTCACCCAAATGCAGCAAGCCCAGGCGCGCCTTGGGCGCAGCGAACGCTACACCTACGTAGCCGCCGATGTTTACCGCTTGCCCTTTGGGGATACGCTCTTCGATGGTGCTACCATGATCCGTGTGCTGCACCACCTGGCAGAGCCTGCCCTGGCTTTTCAGCAAATCCGGCGTGTGATGCAACCGGGCGGCACTTTTGTTTTGGAATTTGCCAGCAAACAAAATCTCAAAGCCATCCTACGCTACCTGCTGCGTCGCCAAAATTGGAGTCCCTTCAGCCTCGATGCAGTTGAATTTGTGCCCCTCAACTTTGATTTTCACCCCAAAGCGGTGCGCGGCTGGCTGGCGGAAGCCGGTTTCAACCTCCAACGCCAGTTGACGGTATCACACTTCAGGATTGGATTACTCAAAAAGATTGTGCCCACGAAATGGTTGGTTGCTCTAGATTCAGCCGCGCAACTGACCGGCGATTGGTGGCAACTGACCCCCAGTGTTTTTACCCGCTCCCAGGTGGTCGGCCACCCCTCCAGAACCGTTCCCGTGAGATTTTTCCGCTGTCCCCAGTGTGCCTCCCCGCTAACTGATGAAACGCCTCACGGCTTTGATTGTCCCCAATGCGGTACTCACTGGCCCATCGTAGATGGCATTTACGATTTCCGCGGCAAGGAGTAAACCCATGCAGCCTGTCGAAACCATCTATTCCAAACTCCAGGGAGTCACACGCACCAATCCCGATGGCAGCAGCCGTCAGGAGATCATTGCGAACCTGTGTTTTTCAGGGCAGCAGCTTGTTCTAATGCGCGCCCCTAACCAATTTAGCCCCAATAACCTGGATGTCTATGTGGCTTATCAGGTTGGGCAGGTAAACACAGAACTCGCCGATTTGTTAGCCCCAATTCTGGATGGCGGTGGTGCAGTACGAGCTAGCATCACTGAAATTACGGGCGGTACTGAAGACAAACCCACCCGCGGCGTCAATGTATCTTT
>DOTA01000021.1 GCA_003513015.1 Chloroflexota bacterium | reverse complement strand
TTCGCCACCGAAGAGGGCGCTTTCCTGCGCGGGCAAATCACCATGGAAGAAACCATCGAAATTGAAACGCCCGAGGTGGCCCCTAAGGGGGATGCGGAAATTTGAAAGGTTTGAGAATGCTGCTCCTGGGGTTGATCCTGGCCCTGGGAGTGATGGCCTGCACCCCAAACGAGCACCCCGCGGCAACTTCCGCGGGGTTTGTTCAACCTGAGGGGTCAACCACCCCCTCAAAAATCCCGTTAAGCCCCACGCCCACAAAGACAGCCACCCCCACAGATACGCGCGTCCCCAAGGATACGCCGACCATCCCGTCCACTGCGACTTCCACATCCACACCAACGGTCACCCCCCTGGCCTGCCTGAGCGAGCCGGGAGCCGTGGAATCCCGCCAGCTTGACAGCCAATCTCTGCCCAAACCGTTGGAATATTTAGTGTATCTGCCGCCCTGTTATGCCCAGAGTGCGCAGCGCTACCCGGTGATCTACCTGATCCACGGGCAAACCTACCGGGCGGATCACTGGCTCGATTTGGGCGCGGGCGAAATTGCCGACCGGCTGATCACCGCGGGGGAAGTGGCCCCGTTTATCATGGTTTTCCCCTACGAGCGGGATCATTACATTTACCCACCCGAAAACGAATTTCGCTCGGCATTCATTAATGATCTCATCCCCGCGGTGGATGGGGAGTTCCGCACTTTGAGGGATCGCTCTCAGCGCGCCATCGGTGGGATTTCGCGCGGCGGCAATTGGGCCGTTCACATCGGCTTGCAGCACCCGAAACTTTTCGGGGCGATTGGCGCGCATAGCACCCCGGTTTTTTCCAGCGATTCCAATCCCGAAATAATCCGCTGGCTGCGGGCGATCCCGCTGGATGAGATGCCCCGTATTTATCTCGATGCCGGTGAAAACGACCGCTGGCTGCAATATACCCAGGTTTTTGAGCAAATCTTAAATGATGAAAACATCCCCCACGAATGGCACCTCTACCCCGGTTTCCACGAGGATGCTTATTGGCAGGCGCACATGGAGGAGTATTTGCGCTGGTACGCACAAGGCTGGTAAAGACAAAGTAGACAGGTCTACATGTCTGTCTCCCTTTACGCATCTCCCATCACGTTTTACAATCCAACCATGACCCTGACACACGAACAAATCCAACATATCGCTAATTTAGCTCGACTGGAACTAACCGAGGATGAATTAGCCCGTTACCGAGGGCAACTTTCCTCCATTTTGGATCACTTCCAGCAGTTGCAAACCCTGGATACGGAAAACATTCCACCCACGGCCAGCGTTTCGGTGGAACAGTCTCCATTGCGCGCCGACGAATCCCGCCCTGGGCTATCTCTGGAAGAATTGCTGCAAAACGCACCTGAAAGCGAGCAGCGCCAGTTCCGGGTGCCGCCGGTGTTTGAGTGAGGCAGGTATACAGGTACACAAGTATACAGGCAGATACGCCCACAGGTATATAAGCGAAACCGCGTCTAAGCACCTGTTTACTTGTCTACGTGTTTACGTTTTTACGTTTTAGATTATGTCCAAACTAACTTCTCTCACCCTCTCTGAAATCACCGCGGGCTTGCAGCGCGGGGATTTTTCATCTCGTGAATTAACCGAGGCCTATCTGGCGCGCATCGAAGCGCTGGAGCCACAGTTGCACGCTTTCATCACGCTAACCCCTGAACTGGCTTTGCAGCAGGCAGATGTGGCGGACAATAAATTGAAAGCAGACCGAGTAGGGGCGCAGTATACTGCGCCCCTACTCGGCGTACCCATCGCTATCAAAGATGTACTGACAACGGAGGGGATTCGCACCACCGCGGGATCGCGCATTCTCGAAAATTTCATCCCGCCCTATAATGCCAGTGCGGTGGCGCGGCTACTCGCGGCGGGTGCCGTGATTTTGGGTAAAACCAACACCGATGAGTTTGCCATGGGGTCATCCACCGAAAATTCGGGCTACGGCGTGACCCACAATCCCTGGGATTTAAGCCGCGTCCCGGGTGGCTCCAGCGGGGGCAGCGCTGCGGCGGTGGCGGCGCGGCTGGCTCCCCTGGCGCTGGGGACGGATACGGGCGGCAGCGTACGCCAACCGGCGGCTTTCTGCGGGGTGACGGGGTTAAAACCGACTTACGGACGGGTTTCGCGCTATGGCTTGATCGCTTACGGTTCTTCGCTGGATGTAGTGGGGGTGCTGGCACCCTCGGTGGCAGAGGTGGCCGCGGGGTTTGCTGTCATCGCCGGGCACGATCCGCTGGATGCGACGAGCGCGCAAATCTCTAAGGCAGAGATTCAACTCCAGGGAACGGGAGCACTCACAAAGTTGCGCGTGGGCGTCCCGCGGGAATATTTTATCGAGGGNNGACGCGCGGGGAGCGCTTTGGGCAAGAAGTCAAGCGCCGCATTATGCTGGGCACGTATGCGCTTTCAGCGGGGTATTACGAGGCCTATTACGGCAAAGCGCAGAAGGTGCGCACGTTGATCCGCCGAGATTTTGAGACAGTTTTTGCGCAGGTGGATGTGATCGCCGCGCCCGTGGCACCCACCACGGCTTTCAAGATTGGCGGGCATGGGGATGATCCGCTGGCGATGTATTTGGAAGATATTTTTACGCTACCCGCTAACCTGGCCGGCGTGCCGGGGCTGGCCTTCCCGGTGGGGTTTGATGGTGAGGGTTTGCCGATTGGGATGCAGTTGATGGGGGCGCATTTCCGCGAGGAGGTGCTTTTGCAAGCTGCGCACGCCTATCAGCAGGTTACGGATTGGCATTTAAAAATACCCCGTTTGTAAAAAGTTTGTGGAAGAACTATTTTTTGGTGAGCAGATTATTGATCTTTTCATGGCCTGAACCGTCATCCGAATGATGATTCTTTATTGGAATTTTTAGGAACTACAGCAATGGATCATGATCCCTTTACCCAAATTGTGCCCAAGAACGTACCGGAGGAAACTGCCCAGCTTTATGTAATTCTGGCGCGGGCCAATCAGATCGCCAGCACTACTGAACTTGACGATTTGTTAGATCAAATGCTAGAGTTGATCATCCTGGTGTGTGGGGCGAATGCAGGCACGCTTTATTTACTGGATAAAGAAACCAATGAATTGGTTTTTAAGGTGGTCCACGGAGATGATACGGCTAAAAGGCTGGTAGGGGAGCGCATTTCAATTGACAAGGGGATTTCTGGGACAACCCTGCGCCAGGCCCGCCCGATTATTGTGGAAGATTTACCCAATGACCCGCGCTGGTTTGGCCCATTGGTGAAAACATCGCAAACGCCCAAAAATACAATCTCGTTTCCATTACTGCTACGCGGGGAGGCCATCGGGGTGGTGCAGGTTTTCAATTACAGGAAAACTCAATTGGAATTGGTGCAACTGCTGGGCAGCCGCATGGCTTCGGAAATTGAGAAAGCGGTTCTATTGCAAGCGCGAGAGCAGCACGTTCGCCGGATGGAAACGTTGGTGCAAATTATTCGAGAGATCAGTTCCACACTTGATCAAGATGCGCTGCTGGCGTATATCATCACTTCGGCCAGGGAACTGCTCAACGCCGAGGCCAGTTCTCTCTTTTTGGTTGACGAGGAAAGCGGCGATATTGTTTTAAGCATTGCCAGAGATGTATCTAAAACGAGCAGGCCCAACATCCATGTGCCCGCGGGGCAGGGGATCATCGGGCATGTGGTCGAAAGTGGAAAAAGCATCTTGGTGCCGGATGCCTCAACGGATCAGCGGCACTATAATGGAGTTGATCTGGCTACAGGGTTGAAAACGCATTCAGTTTTAGCGGTACCACTCCGAACCCCGACAGTGATCTTGGGGCGCGAGCGTGGCGCGACTGAATCAAAAATCATCGGAGGGTTAGAATCCATCAACAAAATCGATGGGATTTTCAATCAGGAAGATATGCAATTGTTGCAAGCTTTGGCCGATCAGACTGCTACCGTGTTGCATCTGGCTCACCTTTACGAAGATGCTAACGAGCTATTTTTAGATACGATTAAGGCGATCACGGCTGCGATTGATGCGAAGGACCCCTACACGCTGGGACATTCACAGCGGGTGAGTGAATTTTCGGTAACCCTGGCCAAAGAAATGGGTTTGCAACCCGAAATCGTTCATCATATTCGCGTGGGCGCTTTGCTGCATGATGTGGGTAAAATTGGCATCCCCGATCTGATTCTCACCAAACCCGGGAATTTGACGGCAGAAGAATACCGCAAAATGAAGGAGCATCCTACCATCGGGGCAAATATCATGGGGCAGGTACGGATGCTGCAAAACGAAATCCAGGCACTGGCGGAGCATCACGAGCGGCTAGATGGCAAGGGTTATCCCTACGGTCTGGAAAGCGATCAAATTTCTCTGATTGGACGCGTCGTAACCGTAGCGGATGTATTCGATGCAATCACATCGGATCGGCCTTACCGGAAACCCCTGAGCGCCGAAGATGCTTTGGATTGGCTAAACAATAACCGAGGCACACATTTTGACAGCACCTGTGTAGATGCCATGATTCAGGCATATCTCAAAGGGAATATAAAAACCCAAAAAGAACAACAGCAACGCCAAATTCAGCAGTAAATTGGCAATAAAACGAAAAGCCACTGAGTGCCGATTTGTAAACGAATCGGCACTCAGTGGCTTTATTTAGGGCCATAAAACCAGGGAATTAGAAGGTCCGCAACAAAACCATGCGGCTATTGCGCAAACGGCTGCTGATCAGTTCTGCCAATTTCTTCATCACTGTGCAACCACACTGGGGGTCTTCGTTGACGATTTCTTCAAATTTGATCCCAGGGATGGCAAAGACTCGCGTTGCAACTTCACAAGTTGCCGTTGAAGTGTAGCGATAGGGGGCTACAATCCCAGACCAGCCAAATGGCAAATAAGATTGATCCAGCATGGCCACCGTGATGTAAGCCGGTTTGGAGGTCAGATCAATACTGACTCTAACCTTGCCTTCCAGCAGCACGTACACCCAATCAGCCTTTTCGCCTTCTTGGAAAACCATCTCACCTAGCGAAAAAGTTTTCTCCTCAGCAATCTCGGCCACTTTGACTAACAATTCATCCGAGGCACCCGCGAACAATTCAACATTTCGTAAAACTTCAACTTTGTCCATTTTATCCTCTTCTATATCACCCACGGTTGAAAATTGCGCTTTTAAGAAAGCAGTAAGCCAATTTTCAACCGTGGGTATCATATCGTTCAAACATTGATTTCGCGTATCACCGATCACGCGCCACAAGACGCTGATTAATTCTAACCCAATTTTGCCACTCGCACCGCCGCAACTTTCGTTTCGGGGATTATTGCCACCGGGTCAAGGACTGGGTTAGTGATTTCGTTGGTGGGGCTTTCCCTAAAGTGGAAGGTCATCGAGCACACGCCCGAGGGGCAGGTATCCGTCACACGCGCTTGCACCTTGACCACGCCGCGAACTCACATTCACCCACTCGCCATCCTCGATATCAAAGAGGCGCGCATCTTCCGGGCTGAGTTTGAGCCACTCGTGGCTGACAAGCTGCTCCAGCCCCTCCACCCGCCGGGTCATCGTGGCCGAGTGAATGGTACAGGCTGCGGTCGGTGGCCAAAATCAGCGGGTAATCGTCATCGGCAATCTCAGCCGATTTTTTATAGCTCAACGGCACAAACTGTCCCTTGCCATTGGGCCATGAGAACTTGCCCTTGTACAAATAGAGCGTGCCGGGATGCTCCAGGGTGGGACAAGGCCACTGCAAGCCCGCTTTTCCCAGGCGCTCAAAGCTGATGCCACCATAAATCGGGGTCACCGCGGCAATCTCATCCAAAATTTCGCTCGGCTCGCTGAAATCGAAGCCCGGTTCATCGATCATCGCCACGCTCACGCGCACTTTGCCTTCGATCAAAATATACACCTATTCAGATTTATCCCCTTCATCGAAAATCATGTATCCGTAATCATAAATCTGTTCTTCTGCAATCTCAGCAATTTTTATGAACAAGTCTTCGGTTGCGCCATCNNGAATTGTTATATTTTTCACGAAAATATCAGGCAGGATTAACGGGTATTCGAAAGATGAAAACCGTGCCCTCACCCACCCGGGAGCGAAATTCAAGGGTGCCATAAAGCCCATTAACAATCCTTTTAACAATCGACAAACCCAATCCGGTGCCAGGAACTTCGAGGTTTTTAGCATTTTGAGCCCGAAAGAACTCTGAGAATAGCTCTCTCTGATCTTCGGCGGGAATGCCAATCCCAGAATCTTCGACGCGACCAACGATGCAA